>CAXGVP010000091.1:0-9532 GCA_964013055.1 uncultured Albimonas sp. | reverse complement strand
CCGCCGACATGCGCCCGCCGCGCGGCGCCTTCCTGGTGGCGACGCTCGACGGGCTGCCGGTGGCCTGCGCGGGGCTGAAGGGGGGCGAGGACTTCGCCGAGGCGAAACGCGTCTGGGTCGCGCCCTCGGCCCGGGGGCTGGGCCTCGCCTCCCGCCTGATGACGGCGGTCGAGGACGAGGCGCGGGCGCTGGGGATCGGGGTCCTGCGGCTCGACACCAACCGCGCCCTGCCCGAGGCGGCCTCGCTCTACCGCCGTCTCGGCTGGACCGAGATCGCGCGGTTCAACGACGATCCCTACGCGGAGCTGTTCTTCGAAAAGCGCCTCTGAGCCAGCAGCGCCAAGCCGCCCGCCAGCAGCAGCGCCGAGGCGGGCGCGGGCACCGGGGCCGCGTCGCCGAAGCCGACGGCCCCGAAGCTCGCAAGCTGCAGGGCGCGGCCGTCGACCTCGAAATCCTCGACCGAGAGCAGGTCCGCGTCAAGCAGGTAGAGCCCGCCCACCTCGCCCGGATCGCGGGCGAACCACAGCTGCGCGGTCCCGTCCTCCTGCGCGGCGGCGACGGAATACATCACCAGCGCGTGCTCGAAGGCGTGGAAGCCCGACTTCCACTGCCAGTGCTTCGGCCCGCTGCCGGAGGGCGCGCCGCTGGCGATGTCGACATAGCTCCAGGTGTCGCCCCAGGTCTCGTCCACGAAATTGTCCAGCCACCAGGCGCCGGTCCGCTCCAGCGGCGCGATCAGCTCGGGGTCGACCAGCGACATCGAGGCGACGAGCTGGTCGAGCTCAGCGTAGACCCACCAGGTCGCATGGTCCGGGTCGTCGGTCGCCGAGGCCCAGGCGCCCTGCGGCTCGACCAGCGCCTGATCGACCAGCGCCCGGACCTTGGACTTGGCCCAGGCCTCCAGCTCGGCGTCGCCCGCGGCGGCGGCCGAAATCGCGATGAACCACAACGCCTTGGCGGAGTGGCCGAAGTCGACCTCCATGTCCGGCGACGTGTCGTCGAGGGTGAACAGGCCCCGGTCCTCGCGCCAGAAGGCGTCGCGCATGTAGCCCGCAAGCGCCGCCCCGCGCGCCGCGTATTCGGCCCGGTCCGCGGCCGGCGCCGCGCGGGCCATCAGCGCCACATAGGTGTTGAGCACGTCGAGATGGTCGACCAGCCGGGTCGAGGCCGTGGCCCCCCCGGGGGCCGCCGCCTGCGCCCCGCCGCCCAGCGAGAACGCCCCGACCATCGCCGCGTCCACCGCGCGGATCTGCGCATAAAGCGCCGCATCCCCGGTGACGTTGTAGAGCATCGTCGGACCCAGCAGCCCGTAGCCCTGGCTCTGCGGATCGAAGTCGCCGGCGTTGGAGCGCGCGCCGGTGGTCGACTCGTAGCGCTCGAACAGCAGGCCCGTGGCGGGGTCCGTGTAGGTGGCGAACAGGTTCGCCGTCCCCGCCTCGGCCAGATCCAGCCACTGGCGGTCGCCGGTCATCTGGAAGGCCACGGCGTAGCTGTAGATCTGGCGCGACTGGGCGACCAGCGTGCGCTCGGGGTCGCTCAGGGTCGAGGTTCCGGCCTCGGCGCAGACCCCGGTCGAGACCGGCAGCGTGCCGTCGTTGCAGCGCCGCCCCGGGAACGCCCCGAGCGGAGAACCCTGGGCGTCCGCCCCGCTCCAGAACGGCAGCAGGTCGTCGGTCAGGTGGTCGATCCAGTCCTGCCCGGTCTGGAGGGCCGAGGCGGGCGCCGCGAGGCAGAGCATGGCCGCCGTCGCGGCCCAGAGGCGAAATCCCATGGTCGAAACCGTCCCCGGCGAATGCATGGCCTCCCCAGGCCGTCGATCGAAGCGTAGTCGCGCCTCGCCGCGCGGGCAACCGCGCGGCCGCATTGCCTCTCGGCGCCGCCCTCGGTAGAACCCCCGCGACCCCGAACTCCCAGGCAAGGACCCCCGAATGGCCTCCTACCAGTACGTCTACCACATGGACGGCGTCTCGAAGACCTACCCGGGCGGCAAGAAGTGCTTCGAGAACATCCGTCTGAACTTCCTGCCCGGCGTGAAGATCGGCGTCGTCGGCGTGAACGGCTCGGGCAAATCGACCCTGATGCGCATCATGGCCGGCGAGGACAAGGACTTCCAGGGCGAGGCCTGGGCCGCCAAGGGCGCCAAGGTCGGCTACCTGCCCCAGGAGCCCAAGCTCGACGAGACCAAGACCGTCCGTGAGAACGTGATGGAGGGCGTGGCCGACAAGACCGCGCTCGTCCAGGAATACAACGACATCGCCATGAAGCTCGCCGAGGACTACACCGACGAGCTGATGGAGAAGATGACCACGCTCCAGGACCAGATCGACGCCCAGAACCTGTGGGACATCGACAGCCAGGTGGACGTGGCGCTCGAGGCCCTGCGCTGCCCGCCGGACGAGGCGGAGGTCGCCTCCCTCTCGGGCGGCGAGAAGCGCCGCGTGGCGCTGTGCAAGCTGCTGCTCGAAGCGCCCGACATGCTGCTGCTCGACGAGCCGACCAACCACCTCGACGCCGAGACCATCGCCTGGCTGCAGAAGCACCTGATCGAATACAAGGGCACGATCCTGATCGTGACCCACGACCGCTACTTCCTCGACGACATCACCTCGTGGATCCTCGAGCTGGAGCGCGGCCGCGGCATCCCCTACGAGGGCAACTATTCGTCCTGGCTGGAGCAGAAGGCCAAGCGGCTGGAGCAGGAAGCGCGCGAGGACAAGTCCCGCCAGCGCGAACTGTCCAAGGAGCTGGAGTGGGTCCGCTCCAACCCCAAGGCGCGCCAGGCCAAGTCCAAGGCCCGTCTCAACCGCTACAACGAGATGGCCGAGCGCTCCGAGAAGGAGCTGGTCGGCAAGGCCCAGATCATCATCCCCAACGGTCCCCGCCTGGGCGGCAAGGTGATCGAGGTCGAGAACCTCAAGAAGGGTTTTGGAGACAACCTGCTCATTGATGGGCTCACCTTCTCGCTGCCCCCCGGCGGCATCGTCGGCGTGATCGGGCCCAACGGCGCGGGCAAGTCCACGCTGTTCCGGATGCTGACGGGTCAGGAGCAGCCGGACGAGGGTTCGGTCACCTTCGGCGACACGGTGAAGCTGAGCTACGTGGACCAGTCGCGCGACTCGCTCGATCCCAACAAGAACGTGTGGGAGGAGATCTCCGACGGGCTCGACATCATCAAGCTGGGCCAGGCCGAGGTTCCCTCGCGCAACTACGTGGGCGCCTTCAACTTCAAGGGCTCCGACCAGCAGAAGAAGATGAGCCTGCTCTCGGGCGGCGAGCGCAACCGCGTGCACATGGCGAAGCTCCTGCGCTCGGGCGGCAACGTGCTGCTCCTCGACGAGCCGACCAACGATCTCGACGTCGAGACGCTGCGCGCGCTGGAGGACGCCCTGCTGGAGTTCGCCGGCTGCGCCGTGGTGATCTCGCACGATCGCTGGTTCCTCGACCGCATCTGCACCCACATGCTGGCCTTCGAGGGCGACAGCCACGTGGAGTGGTTCGAGGGCAACTTCGAGGACTACGAGAAGGACAAGATCAAGCGCCTGGGCCCCGACGCGGTCGAGCCCAAGCGGATCAAGTACAAGAAGTTCTCGCGCTGATCCCCCGCGCCCGCGGGCGCGCACGATCCCTCGCGCCCCTGGGCGCGGACGTCACCTCCCGCCGCCCGGCGCGGACGCAGACCCCCGAAGGCCCCGGCGCGCCCCGCCGGGGCCTTCCGCGTTTCCGCCCCCACTGGACGCCGGCCTGCGCCTGCGCGAGGCTGCGCGCGATCTCCCCGGCCGCTCGAAGGGTCACGATGTTCGGCAGACTGGTCACATACGGCTTCGCCGGCGGCGGGGCCGCCGCCGCCAGCCAGGCCCCCGCCTACGCCCAGCAATACGTGCAGCGCCTCGGCGGCGCGGTGGCGGAGCTGGAGCGCAGCGTGGCCGAGTACGAGGCGCTCGCCGCCCGTCAGGGCCAGACCCTCCGGGCCTGGCTCGACAGCATGCAGGGCAACGCCCCGGTCGCCGAGATGAAGGCGGTGATCCTGGGCCAGATCGAGCGGCTGGCGCAGCTGAAGGCGGACCTCGCCGCGCTGTCTGCGGGCGACTGGAGCCCGCAGGCCCTGCTCCCCCACCTCGCCCGCTTCGGCGACCTCGACGTGCAGCAGGGGACCTGGGAGAGCTTCCAGCCTGGAATGCAGTTCACCGCCGCCGGCGCGATGTGGCTGGGGCTGGGGGCGCTGGCCGGCCTGCTGCTGGCGGCGCTGCTGCGCGGACTGGGCAGGCGGCTGGCGCCGGCCCGCCGACCGGCCTGAGCCAGGGCCCCTTCATCCGCGCTTCACGACGCCTGACCCAAGGTCATGCTGGAGCCGCGCAGCGAAGGAGGCGCCCGATGACCCGCGACGAGTGGACCCGCGTGCAGGCCCGCCTGCACAAGCTGGGTTTCAATCCCGGCCCGATCGACGGCCTGCGCGGGCGGCTGACGCTCACCGCCGTGCGCCGCTTCCAGGCCTCGAAGGGGCTGACGGCCGACGGGATCGTCGGCGCCAACACGATGCGCGCCCTGTTCGAGGGGCAGTCCGTCCCGCCCCCCGCCTCGGTCGACGGAATGCCCTGGTTCGAGGAGGCGCAGCGCCTGATCGGCACCACCGAGACCCCGGGCGCAGGCTCCACCCAGGAGATCCTCGACTGGGCCGACGACCTCGACATCCACTATCCCGGCGACGACATCCCGTGGTGCGGGCTGTTCGTGGGCCACTGCGTCGGCGCGACCCTGCCCGACGAGGGCCTGCCCTCGGCCGTGCTGCGCGCCCGCGCCTGGGAGCGCTTCGGCCAGCCCTGCGACCCGCAGATGGGCGCGATCATGGTGTTCTGGCGGACCTCGCGCGCCTCGGGCAACGGCCACGTCGGCTTCTACGCGGGCGAGGACGCGGGCGCCTTCCTGATCCTGGGCGGCAACCAGTCCGACGCGGTCAACACCGTGCGCGTGGGCCGCGACCGCTTCCTCGGCGCGCGCTGGCCGCTGACCGGCCTGCCGCCGGGCGGCGAGACGGTGGTGGTCGACGTCGGCGGGACCCTCTCGACCAACGAGGCCTGAGCCCCCGCAGGCGCGCCCCTCTTCGGCATCCGAGGCTTCCCCTTGGCCCGGTCCTGACGCATAACCCCCGCGCCAAGACCGACTCAGGCCCCGGAGGCTTCCATGCACGACATCCGCCAGATCCGCGAGAACCCCGCCGCTTTCGACGCGGCGCTCTCCCGTCGGGGCGTGCAGGACGCCTCGCAAGCCCTTCTGAAGCTGGACGAATCCCGCCGCGCCCGGATCGCCGCCGCCGAGGCTGCGCTGGCCGAGCGCAACGCCGCCTCGAAGCTGGTGGGCAAGGCCAAGGCCAGCGGCGACGAGGCCGAGTTCGAGCGGCTGCGCGCGCTGGTGGCCGACAAGAAGGCCGAGGTCGCCGCGCTGGAAGAACAGGCCAAGGCCGAGGACGAGGCCCTGCGCGAGGCGCTGCTGTCGCTGCCCAACCTGCCGCTGGACGAGATCCCCGACGGCACGGACGAGGCCGACAACGTCGAGATGCGACGCTGGGGCAGCCCGCGCGACTATCCCTTTGCGCCCAAGGAGCATTTCGAGATCGCCGAGGCGATGGGCCTGATGGACTTCGCCTCTGCGGCGAAGCTCTCGGGCGCGCGCTTCGTGGTCCTGAAGGGCGCGCTGATCCGCCTGCACCGGGCGCTCGCGCAGTTCATGCTCGACACCCATATCGAAGAGCACGGGCTGACCGAGGTCTGGACCCCGGTGCTGGTGCGCGACGAGGCGATGCTGGGCACCGGCCAGTTGCCCAAGTTCGCCGAGGACAGCTACCGCACCGAGAACGGCTGGTGGCTGATCCCCACCGCCGAGGTGACGCTGACCAACCTCGCGGCCGGCGAGATCCTCGACGCCGCCGCCCTGCCGCAGCGCTACACCGCGCACACCCAGTGCTTCCGCTCCGAGGCCGGGTCGGCGGGCAAGGACACCCGCGGGATGCTGCGCCAGCACCAGTTCGAGAAGGTGGAGATGGTCTCCGTCGTCGCCCCCGGCCAGGGCGAGGCGGAGCTCGACCGCATGACAGGATGCGCCGAGAACATCCTGAAGGCGCTGGAGATTCCCTTCCGCACCATCGTGCTCTGCACCGGCGACATGGGTTTTGGCGCCCGGCGCACTCACGATATCGAAGTGTGGCTCCCTGGCCAGGGGGCCTATCGCGAGATCTCCTCCTGCTCGCTCTGCGGCGACTTCCAGGCGCGTCGCATGAACGCCCGCTATCGCCCTGAGCCCACGGCGAAACCCGAGTTCGTGCACACGCTCAACGGCTCCGGCCTCGCGGTCGGGCGGGCGCTGATCGCGGTGATCGAGACCTATCAGCGCGAGGATGGCGGGATCGACATTCCCGAGGTCCTCAAGCCCTGGATGGGCGGCAAGTCCATGATCGCCGCCGACGGCACGCTGGCGTAAACGAAATCGCTTGATCGGGCGCGGAATCGGCGTATTGACGATTCCGCGCGCCGCCCCGCGCGAGGTTCCGACCCGGTTGCAGGCACAGGCCGCAACCTGCTGCGGAGCCTCATGAAAAACGTCCGGTCGGGCGGCCCGGCCTCACGGAAACTCGCGGCCATGATGACGGTCCGCTGCTATCTCGCCCCCTCGTCCATCGAAGGCCTGGGGGTGTTCTGCCATGAGCCGATCCGCAAGGGCGACGTGGTCTGGCGCTTCGATCCCCGCTTCGACCAGATGCTTCCGCGAAGCCTGGTCGAGGACGCCGACCCGGTGATGCGCGAGTTCCTCGAGCGCTACGGCTACGACCACCTCGACCACCCCGACCACCTGTTCCTGGACGCCGACGAGGGGCGCTTCATGAACCACGCCGACGCCCCCAACACCGACTTCAAGGGCGCCGAGTTCGGCATCGCGCTGCGCGACATCCCCGCCGGCGAGGAGCTGACCTGCGACTACCGCGAGTTCACCTTCGGCGAGCTGCACATGCAGCCCTCGCGCCATCGGGTCGCGGCGCTCGCGGCGGAATAGCCCCAGGGCCCCCGAAACGCCCGCGCCCGGCTGGACCTCGACCCCGGGCGCGGGTAATCCTGCGGGCATGCGTCAACGCTCCGGACCCATCGCGGCGACGATGGGGAGAGGAGCAGCGGGGGCTTCATGCGAATTCTGATCACCAACGACGACGGCATCACCGCGCCCGGCCTGCGCGCGGCGGAGGACATCGCGCTCGCGCTCGCGGGTCCGAAGGGCGAGGTCTGGACCGTCGCGCCCGAATCCGAGCAGTCCGGCGTCGCCCACTGCATCTCCTACACCAAGCCGATGCGGATCAATCCGCTGGGCCCGCGCCGCTTCGCGGTCGACGGCTCGCCCGCGGACTGCGTGATCGTGGCGCTCAGCCACATCATGGCCGACTGCCCGCCGGACCTGATCCTGTCGGGCGTCAACCGCGGGCACAACGTGGCCGAGGACGTGGTCTATTCCGGCACCGTCGGCGGCGCGATCGAGGGGACGCTGGCGCGCGTGCCCTCCATCGCCCTGTCGCAGGGCTACGGCCCCGACAACCTCGAGCTCGACGACCTGTTCGAGGGCGCGCGCCGCGCGGGCCCCGACGCGGTGCGCCGCGTGCTTGAGATGCCGTGGGAGCCGAAGGCGGATTACGGCCTGTTCTACAACATCAATTTCCCGCCCGTGCCTGGCGACCGCATCCAGGGCATCCGCGCCGCCAACCAGGGCCGCCGGCCGGGCGGCGCCTTCAAGGTGCAGGAGACGGAGGCCCCCAACGGCCGCTCCTACTTCTGGCTGCAGCACGCCAAGGGCAACGAGCTCGCGGCCGAGGGCACCGACGCCCGCGGCACCGCCGAGGGCTGGATCACCGTCACGCCGCTGCGCTGCGACCTGACCGCCCACGACCGGCTGGCCGACGTCGAGGCGGCGCTGTCGGGCGCGGCCGCGCGGCGCACGGCCTGAGGGGAGCGACGATGACGGCGGGGGAACGCGACGGCACGCCGGAAGAGGTCATGCAGCTGATCTTCGCGCTGCGCTCGAACGGAGTGACCGACAAGCGGGTGCTGGACGCGATCGAGAAGACGCCGCGCGCGGCCTTCCTCGACCGCTCGTTCAAGGACCGCGCGTGGGAGGACATCCCCCTGCCCATCGCCTGCGGGCAGACCATCTCCCAGCCCTCGGTGGTCGGGCAGATGACCCAGGCGCTGGGGGCGACGCCGCGGTGCAAGGTGCTCGAGGTCGGGACCGGCTCAGGCTACCAGGCCGCGATCCTGGCGCGCCTCGCCCGCCGGGTCTATTCGGTCGAGCGGCACCGCCCGCTCGCCCGCCAGGCGCGCGAGGTGATCGAGCGCAAGCTGCACCTCTCCAACGTCTCGATCATGACCGCGGACGGCGCGCTGGGCCTGCCCGAGCAGGCGCCCTTCGACCGGATCATGGTCACCGCCGCGGCCGAGGACGTGCCCGCCATCCTGCTCGAGCAGCTGCGCGAGGGCGGGGTGATGGTGCTGCCCGTGGGCCAGACCGACGACGTGCAGCAGCTGCTGCGGGTCGAGAAGACCCCCGACGGTCTTCACTATTCCGAGCTTTC
Organism: uncultured Albimonas sp.; assembly: GCA_964013055.1. Taxonomy (GTDB): domain Bacteria; phylum Pseudomonadota; class Alphaproteobacteria; order Rhodobacterales; family Rhodobacteraceae; genus Albimonas. Next base: position 930 of record CAXGVP010000091.1, on the reverse strand, counting down.
GCCCGTCCGCTTCGTGCCGCTGCTTGAGGGCGTGGCCGCGGACGTGGTTGACTGAGACCGACGCTTTCGTGGGGCCGGAACCGCCGGCCCCGCTCCCCCGGCCCCCGGGCCGCCCCGATCCGACGCGCCGAGACACGATGACCAGACCGATCTCCTTCGCCGCCCGCGGCCGCGCCGTCCTGCTGCTCGCGGCTTCCGCGCTGGCGCTGGCCGCCTGTTCCGACGGGGGCGGCGGGTCCTCCGCCCCCTCCGCGGCTGCGCCCGCCGCGCCGGCGCCCTCGGCGCCTGCGGCGGCGCCGATGAACAACCCCACCACGCCGGATTCGCGCGGCGTGCTGGTCTACCAGGACTATTCGGCCGTGGTCGCCCGGCGCGGCGACACCGTGCAGGCGATGGCGCTGCGGGTGGGCCTGTCGGCCAACGAGCTCGCGGCCTACAACGGCCTGCCCACCTCCTACGTGCCCACCCCGGGCGACGAGCTGGTGCTGCCCCCGCGCGCCGGCGGCTACAGCGCCTCCGCCGCGCCCGCCGCCGCGCCGCAGGCCCTGTCGCAGGCGCCGCAGCCGCTGTCGGGCCCGGCGCCCGCCGCCGCGGTCGCCGCCGCCGCCTCCTCCTCGGCGGTCGAGACCTCATCCGCCCCGGGCGGATGGTCGCCCTCGATGGTCGAGGGCGCGCTGCAGCGCACCGACGGCGGCGCGACGACGGCGGGGACGCCGCGGCTGGGCACGGGCGCTTCGTCCGGGCCCGGCGGCTCTGACGTGGGCTATCACGACGTCGAGGCGGGGGAGACGATCTATTCCATCGCCCGCCAGTACGGCGTGACGCCCGAGGCGCTGATCTCGTGGAATGCGCTGTCGGGCCCGAACTACGCGGTGACCGAGGGGCAGGTGCTGGTGATCCCGGCCTCGGGGTCGGCGGGCGGCTCGACCT
>CAXGVP010000090.1:0-9534 GCA_964013055.1 uncultured Albimonas sp. | reverse complement strand
CCCGCGCCGCGCGCGCGACCGCGGCCCCGGGCGCCCCGCCCGACGCGGCGCTCCCCCCGGCCGGAGGATCCTGCCTCCGGCCGCCCCGGAAACCGGCGCCCGCACGCGCAAACGCCCGCGGCGCGCCGCGGGCGGTGCAGAGGCCACGGGCGCAAGGCCCGACGCGGCGCCGTCAGTCGATGTCGCGGGTCAGCACGCGCTCCACCTCCGTCCGGCGCACCGGCGAGAAGCCGGCCCGCTGGTAGAGGGGCAGCGCCGAGGGGTGGTCGAGGGCGCAGGTGTTCACCGTCATCTTCCCGACCCCGGGCCGCGACCAGCCGGCGTGGATCGCCTCGGACAGCAGCCAGCGCGCCAGGCCCCGCCCGCGCGTCGCGCCCGACAGGCCGAAGTAGGCCAGATCGCAGACCCCCGCCTCGCGCCAGTCCAGCAGGAAGAAGCCCGCGGGCCAGCCCTGCCACATCAGCGTGTGCAGCCCGAGGTCGTCGGAGGCGAGCTCCCCCTCCAGCGCCTGCGGGTCGTCTTCGAGCCGATCGGTCCACTCGTACTCGTCGCCGACCAGCCGGTAGAGATAGAAGAAATAGGCCGCCGGCGGCGCCTTGGCGCGCACCAGCGCGACAGGAGCGTTCATCGGCAGCGGGGGATGCGCGCCCTCGGGCCGGCGCGCCATCTCCAGCCAGGTGATCGCGACCGACACCCGGTCGCCGGCGCGCCCCGTGATGCCGCCCGCGTTGCTCATGTCGCGGGGCCGGTCTCGATGGCGAGGTCGGGGTAGGCCCCCCACTCGGCCCATGAGCCGTCGTAGACCGCGTGCTGCTTGTGCCCCAGCCGCTCGAGCGCGAGGTCCAGCACGCAGGCGGTCACGCCCGAGCCGCAGGACGAGATCACCGGGCGCGAGAGGTCGACGCCCGCCCCCTCGAACACCGCGCGCAGGGCGTCGGCGTCCTTCATGGTGCCGTCGGCGTTCAGCAGCGTGTCGTAGGGCACGTTGCGCGCGCCGGGGATGTGGCCGGCGCGCAGGCCGGGGCGCGGCTCGGGTTGGGCTCCCTCGAAGCGGGGGGCGGAGCGGGCGTCCACGATCTGCTCGCGGCCCAGCTTCAGGGCCGCGGCGACCTGGGTGACGTCCTTGACCAGCATGGCGTTGCGCCGGGCCACGAAGTGGCGGTCGCGCGGCAGGGGGGCCAGGTCCTCGGTCGGGCGGCCCTCGGCCAGCCACTTGGGCAGGCCGCCGTCCAGCACCGCCACGTCATGGTGCCCGAACAGCCGGAACAGCCACCACACCCGCGCCGCCGAGAACAGGCCCGCCGCGTCGTAGACCACCACCCGGTGCGCGTCGCCGATGCCCATGGCGCGCACGCGGGAGACGAACTTCTCCTGCGGGGGGGCCATGTGGGGCAGTTCGGAGCGGCTGTCGGAGATCTCGTCGATGTCGAAGAACTGGGCGCCGGGGATATGGGCCTGCGCATGCTCGGCCTTCGCGTCGCGGCCTGCGGCGGGCAGCCACCACGAGGCGTCGAGGACGCGTACGTCGGGCGCATCGAGATGCTCGGCCAGCCACTCCGTGCTCACCAGCAGCCGATCGTCGCTCGCGGCCATGCGGTTCTCCTTCCACCCGTGCGTCCGGTCCACCCGTCCGGCCGGCTCGCAGTCGCTGCGAAGCCCGGTCCGAAAGGCGTCTCTAGCCTTCCTCCCGCAGCGGGATCAAGCCGCATCCGCCGGGGACCAGGCCGGCGCAGGCCTCAACCCGCGCGCGGGCCGCGCAGCAGCATCGCGGCCAGCAGCAGCTCGGCGACCAGCGGCACGAGGTAGATCGGCTGCAGCAGGGCCTGCACCTCCGGCGCCAGCAGCCGCAGGGTCGAGCCGAGCAGGTAGACCGCCCCCGCCGCCGCCGGCGCCGCGGCGAGCCAGCCCGGGAACAGCTCCGTCCGCCGCAGCAGGGCGGCGGTGGCGAGGCACGACAGGCCGAAGAACACCAGCCCGAGGTCGTAGCCCAGCGCATGCAGCTCCATCAGCGGCAGGACCAGCGCGCCGGTCCCCTGCCCCGTCTCCTGCCCCGTCCCCTGCCCCGCCGCCGCCGCCAGCGCCGCGGGCTGCAGCATCAGGTTCGCCGCCAGCGTGGCGGCCTGGATCAGCCGGAAGGCCAGCGCCGCCAGCGCCAGCGTCGGCCCCGCCGGGCGCAGCAGGCGGTAGAGCAGCACGCCCACGCCCACGTCGCAGCCCACCATCGCCACGTCCAGCGCCGTCGCCCAGCGCAGCGCGCCGGGCCAGTCGGCGACCGCCGCCAGCGTCGCCGCCGCGTCGCCCGGAACCACCACCGCGCCCCGCAGCGCCGCCTCCGCCGAGATCCCCGCCACGATGATCGCGAGATAGAGCGCCCCCGCGCCGCGCGCCAACGCCCGCGCCTCGGCCGCACCGCCTGCGCCACCGAACCCGCTCATCCCGATCCCCCTCGTCCCGCGCGGCGCCCTCCGGCGCGGCCCGTCCCCTGCGATCCTCGCGATCCGGGACGAGACCGCAACCCTCCGCCGGTCGCCGGACGCGGCGACCCTCGGCCTCGACGTGACCCGCCCCGACCGGTCGACCGCCGAGCGCGCCGCCCGGGGACGTGCCCTGGCGGTCCCGCACCGCGCCTGCGCCGCTCCCAGCGCCCGCGGCCGCCACGGGCAGCCCCGGGCAAGCGCAGGCGACGCCGGCGGCGGCTCGATCCGGGGGAGGATCGCGCCGGTCGCCGAAGCGCGAGGGCGGGGGCTGGGGCGGGAGCGGGAGCGGGAGCGGGGGCGGGGGAGGATGTTGCTTCTCCCCCCCCCCGACCAGACCGCCGTTTCGATGACTTCATCCTGTCGAGCGCCAGCCGCGTGGGGATGCGCCTCGCCAGGTTCACCGACCCTGCCCTGCGCCGGCGCCTCGGGGCGCACCCGAAGCGGCTGGTTCCGATCGACGCGCTGGAGGGGGCGAAGACCGCCGCCGACGCCGCGCTCGACCGCTGCAGCCTGGCCGATGCGCTCCTCGCCCGGCCCGGAACCCTGCGGCGGCTGCGCGGCGACGACGGCTGCGGCGCCCTCTCGGCCGCCTGATCGAGGGCGCCGCGGGGCGCCGGGGCCTGCGAAACAGGCGGCCCGGTACGCGGCGCCAAGAAACGAGGCACACAAGCGGCGGACTCGCCCGGAATCGACTTGACCGTCGAAACCATTCCTCTTAGGAAGAGGGTCAACGAAGCCGCGGAACGGACCGCAGCTTCCGACTGCCGCAAAGACGCGGCGATCCACGTCAAGACGCTCCGCAAGGGGCGCGCAGCAACGGCGCTGCACTCTTCGCTCAGGCCCCTCGGGCCAGGGCGTGGGAACGCGGCGCCGGCTCTTCCGTCTCCATCGTGTTCCCGGACCGAGATCGCCGCCCGGCGCGCCAGCGCCGGCTCCGGACCCCGAACACGCGAGACCTTGAGCCATGAGCAAGCAGCGACTGGTCGTCATCGGCAACGGCATGGCCCCCGGCCGGATGCTCGAGCATCTGTTCGAGACGGGCGCCGACTTCGACATCACCGTCTTCAACGCCGAGCCCCGGGTGAACTACGACCGCATCATGCTGTCGCCGGTGCTGTCGGGCGAAAAGAGCTTCGACGACATCGTCATCCACGACGACGCCTGGTACGCCGACCACGGCATCGCCCTGCACCGGGGCGAGAAGGTCGTGGCGGTGGACCGCGCGGCCAGGACCGTGACCTCGGCGGGCGGGATCACGGCCGCCTACGACAAGCTGGTCTTCGCCACCGGCTCCTCGCCCTTCATCATCCCCGTGCCCGGCCACGACCTGCCCGGCGTGGTCGCCTACCGCGATCTCGACGACGTCGAGGCGATGAAGGCCGCCGCCGCCAGGGGCGGGCGCGCCGTGGTCATCGGCGGCGGCCTGCTGGGGCTGGAGGCGGCCGCCGGCCTGAAGGCGCAGGGGATGGAGGTCGCCGTCCTCCACATCATGCCCACGCTGATGGAGCGCCAGCTCGACCCCGCCGCCGGCTACCTCCTTCAGAAGGAGCTGGAATCCCGCGGCATCGACGTGCGCTGCGGCGCCGACACCAGGGCCATCCTCGGCGAGGACCGCGTGCAGGCGGTCGAGCTGAAGGACGGGACCGTCATCGACGCCGCGATGGTCGTCATGGCGGTGGGCATCCGCCCCAACGTGCAGCTGGCGAAGGATGCGGGGCTCGAGGTCGAGCGCGGCATCGTCACCGACCTGACGATGCGCACCTCCGACCCGGACGTCTACGCGGTCGGCGAGTGCGTGCAGGTCGACGGCCGGGTCTACGGCCTGGTCGCCCCCCTCTACCAGATGGCCCGCGTCGCGGCCGAGCGGCTGGCGGGCGCGACCGGAGAGGTCTTCGCCCATGCCGAGACGCCCACCAAGCTGAAGGTCACCGGCTGCGACCTCTACTCGGTCGGCGAGTTCGGAGATGCGGCCGACCTCGAGGACGTGGTGCTGCGCGATGCGGCCCGCGGGACCTACAAGCGCGTGGTGCTGCGCGGGAACCGGGTCGTGGGCGCGGTGCTCTATGGCGACGTCGCCGACGGCGGCTGGTACAACGACTTCCTGCGAAAGAAGGTCGACGTCTCCCTGATCCGCGACACGCTGATCCTGGGCCAGGCCTATGACCTCGCGAAGTCCGGCGCGCCCTCCGATCCGCTGGCGGCGATCCGCAACCTCGCGGCCGACGCCGAGATCTGCGGCTGCAACGGCGTGTGCAAGGGCAGGATCGAGAAGACCATCGTCGACAAGGGCCTGACCACGCTCGCCGAGGTGCGCGCGCATACCAAGGCCTCGGCCTCCTGCGGCAGCTGCACGGGGCTGGTGGAGGGGGTGCTGGCCCTGACGCTGGGCGACGGGTTCGAGAAGACGGCCGAGGGGATGTGCGCCTGCACCGATCTCGGCCACGGCGACGTGCGCCGGCTGATCAGGGCCAAGGGGCTGAAGTCCATTCCGGCCGTGATGCAGGAGCTGGAGTGGAAGACCGCCTGCGGCTGCGCCAGGTGCCGGCCGGCGCTGAACTACTACCTGCTCGCCGACTGGCCGGGCGAGTATGTCGACGACCAGCAGTCCCGCTTCATCAACGAGCGCGTGCACGCCAACATCCAGAAGGACGGCACCTATTCGGTGGTGCCGCGGATGTGGGGGGGCATGACCACCGCGGGCGAGCTGCGCGCCATCGCCGACGTGGTGGACAAGTTCGCGATCCCTGACGTGAAGGTCACCGGCGGCCAGCGCATCGACCTGCTGGGCGTGCGCAAGGAGGATCTGCCCGCCGTCTGGGCCGACCTGAACGCGGCCGGCATGGTCTCGGGCCACGCCTATGCCAAGGGGCTGCGCACGGTGAAGACCTGCGTGGGGTCCCAGTGGTGCCGCTTCGGGACCCAGGATTCCACCGGGCTGGGCATCCGGCTGGAGAAGTTCCTCTGGGGCTCCTGGACGCCGGCGAAGGTGAAGCTCGCCGTCTCCGGCTGCCCGCGCAACTGCGCCGAGAGCACCTGCAAGGACATCGGCGTGGTCTGCGTCGACAGCGGCTTCGAGGTGCACTACGGCGGCGCCGCCGGCCTGCACATCCAGGGCACCGCGAAGCTCGGCCTGGTCAAGACCGAGGACGAGGTGGTCGAGGTCGCCGCGGCGATGACCCAGATGTACCGCGAGCAGGGGTTTTACCTGGAGCGGATCTACAAGTGGGCCGACCGCGTGGGCCATGACGTGATCCGCGAGGCGATCCTCGAGAACCTCGAGAGCCGCCGCGCCTATTACGAGCGCTTCGTCCTCTCCCAGCGTTTCGCGCAGAGCGATCCGTGGTCGGAGCGGGTCTCGGGCATGGACAAGCACGAGTTCCAGCCGATGGCGGCCTTCAACCTGGAGGCGGCGGAATGAACGCGCTCACCCAGACCGAGTTCGACTGGCGCCTGATCGGGCGGCTCGACGACATCCCCCGGCAGGGCGCCCGCAAGGTGGCGGCCGGGGACAGGATCATCGCGGTGTTCCGCACCTCCGACGACCGGGTCTTCGCGCTGGAGGACAAGTGCCCCCACAGGCAGGGGCCCCTGTCGGAGGGGATCGTTCACGGCGATTGCGTGACCTGCCCGCTCCACAACTGGGCGATCTCGCTCGAGAGCGGCGCAGCCCAGGGCGCCGACGAGGGCCGGACCGCCCGCTATCCCGTCCGTCTCGACGGTCGGGACGTCTACCTCTCGCTTCTTCCCGTCGCCTGACCCGTCAGGCCCCATCCCTTTCGAGGACTACGAAATGTCGTACATCGCTCCCAAGGAATTCGCGGCCAAGATGGTCGACGCCGGCGAATCCAAGATCTTCATGTCCACCAAGGACACCCTGATCCGCGCCTACATGGCCGGCGCCATCCTGGCGCTCGCCGCCGCCTTCGCGGTGACCATCGCGGTCAACACCGGCGACTTCCTGGTCGCCTCGCTGCTGTTCCCGGTCGGGTTCTGCATGCTCTACCTGCTGGGCTTCGACCTGCTGACGGGCGTGTTCACCCTCGCGCCGCTCGCGGTCATCGCCCGGCGCCCCGGCTGCACCTGGAAGGGCGTGCTGCGCAACTGGGGCCTGGTGTTCTGCGGCAACTTCGCGGGCGCCATGACCACCGCGGTGATGATGGCCGTCATCTTCACCATGGGCTTCTCGCAGGAGCCGAACGCCGTGGGCCAGAAGATCGGCGTCATCGGCGAGGCGCGCACCGTGGGCTACGCCGCCGCCGGCGCCTCGGGCATGCTGACCGTCTTCATCCGGGCGGTGATGTGCAACTGGATGGTCTCGACCGGCGTGGTGGCTGCGATGATGTCCACTTCCACCGGCGGCAAGATCGCGGCGATGTGGATGCCGATCCTGGTGTTCTTCTACCTCGGCTTCGAGCATTCGATCGTGAACATGTTCCTGTTCCCCTCGGGCATCATGCTGGGCGGCCAGTTCACCTGGTTCGACTACCTCGCCTACAACGAGATCCCGGTGATCCTGGGCAACCTCGTCGGCGGCCTGACCTTCGTGGGCGGCATGATCTACGCCACCCACTTCCGCGAGAGCCCCAAGCGCAACGCCCATCTCGCGCGCAACGACGACATGGCCGGCGTCCCGGCCGAGTGAGGCGCGGCCTCGAACGGCGGGCCCCGTGGCGACGCGGGGCCCGCTCTCATGTCCAGGGCCCGGAGCGAGGGAGGCGACCATGGCGAAGGACGAGACCGCGCCCGCGCGCCTGAGCATCGCGCTGGGCCAGTGCTCCTCGGCCGGGCGGAAGGCCGAGAACCAGGATTTCCACGGGGCGCTGCTCGCCCGCGGCGGGCCGCTGGAGATGAAGGGGATCGCGCTGGCGGTGGCCGACGGGGTCTCCTCCTCCGCCCGGGGCCGCCAGGCCGCCGAGACGGCGGTGGCGAGCCTGATGACCGACTACTACTCGACGCCCGACGCCTGGAGCGTGCGCCGCTCGGCCACCTCGGTGATCTCGGCGACCAACGCCTGGCTGCACGGGCGCAACCTCGCCGGCGGCACGGTGGGCGACGACGCCGAGCGGGGGCTGGTCTGCACCCTGACCGCGCTGATCCTCAAGGGGCGCGAGGGCCATGTCTTCCACGTCGGCGACAGCCGGGTCTCGCGCCTTTCGGGCCGCAGCCTCGAGCCGCTGACCGAGGATCACCTGGTCCACGCCTCCGCCGCCGAGCGCTGGCTGGCCCGCGCCATGGGCGCCCGCCGAACGCTGGAGATCGACCACGCGCGCTTCCCGCTCGAGGTCGGGGACGTGTTCCTGCTGACCACCGACGGGGTGCACGACCATCTCGACGGCCGCGCCGTGGCCCGGATCGTGGCCGAGGCGCCCGACCTCGACGCCGCCGCCCGGGCGGTGGTGGCCGAGGCGCTCGAGCGCGGCTCCCCCGACAACCTCACCGTGCAGGTGCTGCGGATCGAGAGCCTGCCCCCCGAGGGCCGCGGCCTCGCCTCCGATCTCCCGGCGCTGCCGCCCGCGCGCCCGCCCCGGCCGGGCGAGGAGATCGACGGGTTGCGCATCCTGCGCGAACTGCACGCCAGCGACCGCAGCCATGTGTTCCTGGCGGTGGACGCGGCCGGGCGGCGGGCCGCGCTGAAGGTCCCCTCGACCGAGCACGCCGCCGACCGCGCCTGGCTCGCCCGCTTCGGGATGGAGGAGTGGATCGCCCGCCGCCTCTCCTCCCCCCACCTGCTGCGCGCGGCCGAGATCCGCGGCCCGCGCCGCTCGCTCTATGTGGCGATGGAGTTCGTCGAGGGCCGCAGCCTGCGCCAGTGGATGACCGACCGCCCCCGCGCCGACCTCGACCGGGTGCGGGACCTCGTCGGCCAGATCGCCCTGGGCCTTCGCGCCATGCACCGGCGCGAGATGATCCACCAGGACCTGCGCCCCGAGAACGTGATGATCGACGACGCCGGGACCGCGCGGATCATCGACTACGGCTCCACCCTGGTGGCCGGGGTCGAGGAGGCGGCGCCGGGCGTGCTGGGCGAGATGCCCGGCACGCTGCAGTACACGGCGCCCGAGCACCTGTCGGGGGATCCCGTCTCCTGGCGCTCGGACCAGTATGCGCTGGGGGTGATCGCCTACGAGATGCTGACCGGGCGCCTGCCCTACGGCGCCCAGGCGGCCCGGGTGCGCAACCGGCGCGACCAGGCGCGGCTGGTCTACCGGCCGGCGCGCGACGACGACGCCGGCGTGCCCGCCTGGATCGACGCGGCGCTGCGCAAGGCGACCCACCCTGACCCGCTGCGCCGCTACGACGCCCTGTCGGAGTTCCTCGAGGACCTCCGCCGCCCCGGGCCCGCGTTCCGCGCGGGCCATCCGGTTCCCCTGATCGCGCGCAACCCGGTGCGCTTCTGGCAGGGCCTTTCGGCGCTGCTGGCGACCCTGTGCATCGCGCTCGCCGCCGGGCTGGGCGGGTGACCCCTCACGAGGAGACACCGACATGAAGGACCTGACCGCCGCCGATCTCGACCGTGAGGACGTGACCGCGCTGATCCTGAAGGCGAAGAAGGCCGCCGGCCTGACCTGGGAGGGGATCGCCGAGGCGATCGGCATGTCGCCCGTCTGGACCCACTCGGCCTGCGTGGGGATGAACGCGATGCCCCCCGCGAAGGCCGAGGCGCTGGCCGCCCTCCTCTCCCTGCCCGAGGGCGCGGCCGGGCTGCTGGGCGAGAGCCCCACCAAGGTCTGGGGGCAGACGGTCCCCACCGACCCCTGCCTCTACCGCCTCTACGAGATCGTCGGCGTCTACGGCCCCACGATCAAGGCGCTGATCCACGAGGAATTCGGCGACGGCATCATGTCCGCCATCGACTTCGACATGCAGGTGACCCGCGTCCCCCATCCCAAGGGCGACCGCGTGAAGATCGAGATGTCGGGCAAGTACCTTCAGTACAACGCCTGGTGACGCCCGCAGCGCGGGGCGCCGCCCTCCCGCGGGGCGGCGCCCCGCGCCTCAGGACGGCGCCAGCCCGAGCCGGCGGTTGTCGCGCCAGACCCAGGCCGCCAGCGCCGCC
>CAXGVP010000089.1:0-9564 GCA_964013055.1 uncultured Albimonas sp. | reverse complement strand
GCAGATCGAGCCGGGCGGCCTCGCGCGCCGCACCCTGCCCCGCAACCTCGAGGCGCTGCGCAAGAGCGGCGCGCGGATCGTGCATGTCTCGCCGCTTCGCGACGACGTGCCGGAGGACCTGGGGGCCGAGTGGTGGCCGATCCGCCCGGGCACGGACGCCGCCCTGCTGCTGGGACTGGCCGGAGAGATCGTGGCCGCCGGCGACCACGACCGGGATTTCCTCGACCGCTGCACCAGCGGGTCGGAGACCCTGCTCGCCCACCTGCGCGGCGAGGACGACGGCCAGCCCAGGACCGCCGAGTGGGCGGCCGAAATCACCGGGCTCGACGCCGAGGCGATCCGGGCGCTGGCGCGACGCTTCGTCGAGACCCGCAGCTTCGTGACGCTCAGCTGGAGCCTGCAGCGCGCCCGCTTCGGCGAACAGCCCTACTGGGCGGCCATCGCGCTGGCCGCGATCTCGGGGCAGATCGGGCTGCCGGGCGGGGGCGTGGGCTTCGGGCTGGGCTCGACCGCGGGCAACGGCGGGCCGTTCGGGACCGGCAAGGCCCCCTCGATGACCGCGGGGCGCAACGCCATCGACAGCCGCATCCCCGTGGCCCGCATCGCCGACATGCTCGAAAACCCCGGCGCGCCCTTCACCTACGAGGGCGAGACGCGGCCCTATCCCGACGTGCGCATGATCTGCTGGGCGGGGGGCAACCCGTTCCACCACCACCAGGACCTCAACCGCCTCGCCCGGGCCTGGACCCGGCCCGAGACCATCGTGGTGCAGGATCCGATGTTCACCGCCACCGCGCGGCGGGCGGACATCGTGCTGCCGGCCTCGACCTCGCTGGAGCGCAACGACATCGCGGCGACGTCGCGCTCGGACACGATGATCGCCATGCACCGGGCGGTCTCGCCCCGCTGGCAGGCGCGCTCCGACTTCGAGATCTTTCAGGAGCTGGCCGAGCGCTCGGGCGTCGGCCGGGGCTTCGACGAGGGGCTGGACGAGATAGGCTGGCTGCGCCGCCTCTACGACGAGGCCTGGACCGCGAACCGGGAGACGCTGGGGGTCGAGGGCCCGGGCTTCGACGCCTTCTGGGAGCAGGGCTGGTGCGAGAACCCCGCCCGCGAGGACCACGCCTATCTCGCGGGCTTCCGCGCGGATCCGGAGGCCGAGCCGCTGGCGACCGAAAGCGGGCGCATCGTGCTGGGCAGCCGCAGGCTGGCGGAGCTGGCCCATGACGACTGCCCCGCCCATCCCGCCTGGCTGGCGCCGGAGGAGTGGCTGGGCGCGCCGGAGGCCCGCGACCGCTTCCACCTGATGACCCGCCAGCCGGAGGGGCGACTGCACAGCCAGCTCGAGACCGGCGCCGCCAGCCGCGAGGCGAACAAGGCCGACGGGCGCGAGGTCGCCACCCTCAACCCCGGGGACGCCGCGCGGCTGGGGGTGGCCGAGGGCGACCCGGTGCGGCTGTCGAACGGGCGGGGCGCGTGCCTGGCGACCGCGCGGATCTCGGACACGGTGCGCCCGGGCGTGGCGGTGCTGCCCACGGGCGCCTGGTGGACGCCGGAGACGGAGGGGGGGCTGGACCTTGCCGGCAATCCCAACGTGCTGACCCGGGACGTGCCGGCCTCGGCCTTCTCGGGCGGCTGCGCGGCCTACACCTGCCTGGTCTCGATCGAGCGCGCGGTCGCCCCCAACGAGGACGCCATGGCCCGCTACGACGCCGAACTGCTCGCGCTCGTCTCACCGCGATAGCGCCCCCCCCTCGCCGGAGGCGAGACCGGAGGCTCGTCGGAGGAGGCGAGACCAAAGGTAGTGGGAGGAGGCGGGACCGGAGGTTGTCGCCGGAGGCGAGACCGGAGGCCGCGGCCGGAGCGCGCGGCCCTCGGCGGGCCGTGGCCCCGGCGCGGCGCGGTGCGGCGCGAGCCCCCCGCGGCGAGGGGGGCTCGCGCCCGGGGATCAGGCGGCGCGCTTGTCGACGAACAGCAGCCGGGCCGCGTAGACCGAGCCGACCGCCGCCAGCCCGATCACGTCGGAGAGCGGGTCGGGGTAGATCAGCGCCGCCCCGCCCGCGGCCAGCACCGCGCGCGCAGTCCAGCCCAGCACGCCGACCCGGTAGAGCCAGCCCTCCAGCGCCGAGGCGAACAGCCAGATCGCCAGCAGCGCCGAGGTCGCCGACATCAGGATCCAGCCGATCGAGCCCTGCAGGATCAGCGAGGGGTTCAGCACGAACAGGAACGGCAGGATGAACAGCACCGAGCCCAGCCGCATGGCGAAGAGGCCCGTGCGGGTGTTGTCCGCCCCCGCCACGCCCGCGGCGGTGATCGCGGCCAGCGACACCGGCGGCGTGATGTAGGACATCATCCCCCAGTAGAGGATGAACAGGTGCGCCCCCAGCGGGTTCAGCCCCGCCTGCACAAGCGCCGGCGCCAGCAGCACCGACAGGAAGATGTAGCAGGCCGAGACCGTCATCCCCATGCCCAGCACGAAGCTGGTCACCGCCCCCGCGATCAGCATCAGCGCCACGCTGTCGCCGGCATAGAGCAGAAGCTCGCGCGAGAAGGCGCCGGCGACGCCGGTGTAGCTCAGGCCGCCGACCACCAGGCCGATGCCCGCCAGCACCGAGACCAGGTTGCCGACGTTGCGGCCCAGGTCCATCAGCAGCTCCTGCACGCGGGCCCAGTTCATCCGGTACTGCTTGCGGAACATCGACAGCACCAGCAGCACCGCGGTCGCATACCAGGGGGCATAGGCCTCCATGCGCATGAACAGCAGCATGTAGATCAGCGCGCCGAGGCAGAGCAGGTAGGACCAGCCCTCCTTCAGGGTCTGGCGGATCGAGGGGATCTCCTCGGGCGCGAGGCCCTTGAGCCCCTTGCGCGCCGCGTAGCCGTCGACCTGCATCAGCAGGGCGACATAGAACAGCAGCGCCGGCAGGAAGGCCGCGATCATCACCTCGGCGTAGGGCACGCCCAGGAACGAGGCCATGATGAAGGCCACCGCGCCCATCACCGGCGGCATCAGCGTGCCGCCGGTCGAGGCGCAGGCCTCCACCGCCGCGGCGTAGTGGGCCGGGTAGCCGGTGCGCTTCATCACCGGGATGGTGATCGCGCCCGTGGTCAGCACGTTGGAGATGACCGAGCCCGAGAGCGAGCCCATCAGCGCCGAGGACACCACGGCCACCTTGGCCGGCCCCCCGCGCGAGCGGCCCATCAGGGCGGTGGCGAGCTTCATGAAGAAGTCGCCGCCCCCGGTGATGGTCAGCGCCGAGCCGAAGACCACGAAGCCGATCACCAGGTTGGCGACCACCTGCATGGGGATGCCGATGATGCTCTCGACGCCCATCGCGTGAATGCGGATGGTGCCGGCGAGATCGTAGTCGGTGCCCCACAGGAAGCCCGGCATGTAGGCGGCGTAGAGCGGGTAGGACCCGAACAGCAGCGCCACCCCCAGCAGCGGCCAGCCCCCGCAGCGGCGCACGCCCTCGAGCACCAGGACCACCAGCACGGCCGAGGCGGCGACGGCCTCGGTCGGGGCCTCGAATTCCCAGCCCAGGTTGATGATGTCGAGCGCGTGGATCGCGAGATAGGCGGTCGCCGCAATGGCGAGGACCGCGCAGACCCAGTCGTACCAGGGCACGCGATGCGCGTCGGCCTTGCGGGCGGGGAAGATCAGGTAGGCGGCGGCGAGGAAGATGCCGATCAGGTAGTAGAGGAACCCGTTGCCCAGCGGCTGGAAGCCGCCGATGCCCAGCAGGAACGTCTGGTTGATCGTCATCAGCATGCCGGCCGTGGCCAGCGCCAGGACGGTCCAGTAGGACACGCCATGAAGCCGCCCGGAGGACGGCTTGTCGGAAACGGCGGCGGGCGCCGCCTGCGGATTGGAAGTCATCAGGGGCCCCGAGCGCGCGTGGCCGGAGCGGCCGCAGGGGCCGCTCCGAAGGATCAGGTCAGGATCAGTTCAGCGAGGCGATGGCCGCCTGGCGCTTCTCTTCCCACAGGGTGGCGAATTCCTCGTCGCCCAGGCTCTCGCCCTCGGCCACGGCCTCGTCCCAGGCGGCGATCAGGGCGTCGAGACGGCGCACCGCGCGGTCGTTCCAGGTCTGGGCCTCCTCGGTCCACAGGCCCTTCTCCTCGAGGTAGCGGATCGCGCCCTCGTGGAACGGCACGTCGATCGGCGGCTTGCCGGCGGCCTCGAGGTTCCAGCGCGGCATCACGGCGGTGCCGTCCTTGTACATGTCGTAGGTCTCGTCCAGCGCCTTGATCATGGCGTAGACGTCGTCGGCCGACTTGTCCGCCATGGTGACCAGCACCGGGTAGCGGTAGGCCATCAGCTCGGCCGGGTTGTCCTGGGAGATGCCGGCGCCGACGGTCTCGGTGTAGGGGGCGAAGAACGGGGCGAGGTCGCTGACCCGCGCCCAGCCCTCGGCGTCGTCGGCGGGGATGTCGGCCCAGTGGATGCCGCGGGGCGACTCCGCCAGCTCATAGAGCTGGGAGGGCGTGGTGGTGGTGCAGGTCGCGTCCGCCTGGCCGGCGGCGAGCGAGCTCATCGCCGCGCCGTAGGTCGGGAACATGATCGCCTCGACGTCGTCGCGGGTCAGGCCGCCGAAGGCGAGGATGCCGTCGCACTTGACGTTGACCGAGGGGTTGCCGGCCACGAAGGCCACCCGCTTGCCGCGGGCGTCGGCGATGGTCTGGATGCCCGCATCGGCCGCGGTGGGCATGCCGAAGGAGGACGGGCGCCCGGCCAGCGTGCGCAGGTTCTGCGGGCCCCAGCGACGCTCGGCGAAGTCGTAGATGCCCTCGGCCGAGAAGAACGCCTCGGTGGCGAGGAAGCCGTAGTCGGCGCGCCCCGACACCACCGGCTGCAGCCGGCCGATCGAGGAGCCAGAGGGCTGGATGCGCACGCGGGTGCCGTACTTGCGGCCGAAGGCGTCGGCGATGGCCGAGGCCTCGGCGTAGCCGGCGGAGCCCACGTCGTAGGACGACCAGGTCATGGTGTCGGGCAGCTCCTGCGCCTGGGCGGGAGCGGAGATCGCGAAAGCGGCGCCGGCGATCATCGAAGCGGCGGCCAGCCTGGCGTAGCGGTGCGGGGTCATCTGGAATCCTCTCTAGCCGAGCCTCCGCCTGACCGGAGGCCTCCCAAGAACGCGGGGCCGCGTGCGGACCCGAAGCTCTTCCCGGCCTTTCGTAGAGCGGAACTTAGAGGTCGCATATGCACCCTGTCAATCGACGTGCGAAACTGTTGGGCTCACAGCAAAATCATGTGAATTGCGCCGCCCGGGACCCGCCGGGCCGGGCGGCGGGGCCGACTCGGGCCCTCGCCCGCCGCGGCCGGGGACCGTCGAGGCGCTCCCATACATAGGCGCCGCGCGTGGCGGAAGCATGGCGCAGCGCGCCATCGCCGCAGCCCCGCGCGGCGCCCTGCCCGCCCCCGCGGCCTCAGCCGCGCCGCTCGGCATGCATCACCACCGACATGCCGGGCGCGAGGCGGCCGGCCTCGGGCTGGCCCGGGTCGATCTCGATGCGCACCGGCAGGCGCTGGGCGATCTTGGTGAAGTTGCCGGTGGCGGCGGCGGTCGACAGCACGCTGAACTCCGACGCGGTCGCCGGCGACAGCCGCGCGATCCGTCCGGTGAAGGCGCGGTCGTGCAGCGCATCGACGGTGACGCGCACCGGCTGCTCGGGGCGCAGGTCGGCCAGCTCCCGCTCGCGCAGGTTGGCGATCACCCAGACGCGGGAGGAGACCTCGCTCATCAGCGTCGCGCCCTGCGAAACATATTGTCCCGGGCGCACCCGGACCCGGCCCAGCCGGCCGTCGGCGGGGGCGCGGACCACGGTGAACTCCAGCTGCAGCTTCGCCTCCTCGACCGCGGCGCGCGCGTCGGCGCGGTCGGCCTCCAGCGCCTGGGTCCCGATGCGGGCCGAGGCGACGGCCTCGCGCGCCACGTCCACCTGGCTCTGCGCCGCGGTCAGGGCGGCCTCGGCCTGGCGCAGCGACAGGATCGCGTCCTCGGCCGTCGCCTCGGAGGCGTAGCCCTTCGCCTGCAGCCGCGCCTGGCGGGCGTTCTGCGCGTCGGCGGTGTCGACGGCGGCCCGGGCGGCGCCGGCGGCGGCCTGCGCGGCCTCGAGCCGGGCCTGCGCCGAGCGGATCGCCTGCGTGTTGGCCTTCAGCGCCGCCTCCGCCCCCGCGAGCCCGGCCTGCGCGCGGGCCAGCGCCTGGCGCTGCTCGCGGTCGTCGAGGCAGACCAGCGCCTCGCCCTCTGTCACCGGCTCGAAGTCGTCGACCGGGATCTCGGCGACATAGCCCGCGATCCGGGGCGAGAGGCTGGCGACGTCGCCGCGGACATAGGCGTTCTCGGTGCGGATCTCGCCCCCCTGGAAGGGCGGCAGGCGCCAGGCGTAGAGGACGCCGCCCGCCCCGGCGAGACCGATGGCGGCGATGACGAGGGCGGGGAGATGGCGGCGGAGACGGGTCATGAGGCAGGTCCTTCGGCGGCGGCCGCCGGCGGCGGGGCCAGGCGGGCGCGAAGCGGGTCGTGGAGGCTGTGGGCGACGAGGGCGGCGAGCGCGAGCAGCGCCAGCCACGCCGTCGCGCGGAAGGCGTCGTTGTAGGCGAGCACCGTGGCGTGGCGGGCGACCGTCTCGCCGAGCTGCGCCGCGGCCTGCGTCGCGCGCAGGCCGGCGTCGGGCTGGACGGCGGCGAGGTTCCGGCCCAGGCGGGCGAGCTCGGCCTGGGTCAGCGGGTCGCCGGCGGCCAGCGTCTCGCGCAGGCGCGCGGCATGGCCGGCGCTGCGCACGGCGACGAAACTGCGCAGCAGGCTGGAGCCGACGATCCCGCCCAGCAGCTGGGTGGAGAGGAACAGGATGATGAAGTTGAGGATGAACATCGGCCCGCGCGCCAGCGCCGCCGACAGGCCGCGCGCCATGGCGGCCGGCAGGAACAGCGCGCCCCCGAAGGCGATCAGCGCCTGGCCGGGGATCGCCTGGGCGGGGGCGAGGTCGAAGGCGGCCTGCGAGTCATGCCAGGCGCCCAGCGCGATCAGCGCCAGCGCCGCGGCGTGAATGGCGCGCGTGCGCTCGATGTCGAGCGCCAGCGCGCAGGTCAGCCCCCCCGCCAGCGTGGCCGCAGAGATCGCCGCGAACAGCGTCGCCGTCTGCTCGGGCGCATAGCCCAGCGCCTGGAACAGGCCCGGCGCGCCGGCCTGCTGCTCGGACAGGATCAGGCGGAAGACCAGCAGCACGCCCGCGAAATGCAACATCTCGGGCGAGGTCAGCCAGCGCACGTCCAGAAGCGGCGAGGGGCGGGCGAGCTCGATCACCAGCGCCAGCGCCACGGCGGCGATGGCGACCCCCAGCCAGGGCGTCGACAGCCACCACAGCGTCGCGCCGAACGAGAACGCCGCCGCCAGCGCCCCGAAGCCGAGCGCCACCAGCGAGAAGCCGGCCAGGTCCATCGCCCGGATCGCCTTGACCTTCGGCGGGCTGGCCAGCGGCAGGCGGAAGACCAGCGCCAGGCAGATCATCGACATCGCCAGCTTCAGCGCCAGCAGGTGCGTCCAGCCCCCGTCCAGCGTCAGCGCGGGCGAGATCGCGCGCGCCAGCGTCGTCCCCACGGTGAGGAAGCTGATCGCCAGCGGCAGGCCGACCTGGAGCTTCTTCTCCGGCGGCAGCGGCTCGAGCATGTAGAGGAAGGCCAGCGTCGAGAGCGGCGCGGCCGAGAGCCCCGAGAGGAACTCGACCGCGATCGCCGAGCGCAGGTCGACCATCCAGAACCCGGCCGCCGCGACCAGCGCGTAGAGCAGGATCGCGACCTCGGCGAAGCGCCGCAGCCCGTACCGGGCGCGGATCCTGACCAGCATCACCGAGAGCGAGACGCGCGGTGCCATGAAGGCGACGGTCAGCCAGAGGGAGTCGGAATAGTCCGCCCCCAGCTCCCCCGCCAGTTGCGGCAGGTTCGCGACCAGGAGCCCCTGCCCCAGCGACTGCGACAGCGCGATGAAGATCGAGGCGCCCATATAGGCCGCCGTCAGCGGCGCGGATTTCGCGACGAAGGGCGGCGGCCCGGCGGCGGCGGCGGGATCCGGGGCGGACCGCGGGCCGGCTTCCGGGCCCGGTTCCGGGCCTGGTTCCGGGCCCGGTTCCGGGCCTGGTTCCGGGGCTGGGTCCGGGGCTGGGTCCGGGGCTGGGTCCGGGACCGCCTCGCCGTCCTCGGCGGCGGCGGCCTCGGGGCGCCCGGCCGGGGCCTCGGGGGCCTGGGCCGGCGCCAGCGGGGCAGCCGCCGGCGGGGCCGGGAGCGTCGGGGCGGGGAACGGGGTCCGGGCGGTCATGCCATCCCCTCCAGGTTGCGCTGCAGGCGCAGGAGGGTCGCGAGGGCCGCGTCCAGCGCCTCGGGCGGGACGCCCTGGAAGATCTCCTCGCGCAGCTCCTCGGTGAAGGCGACGACGCGCTCGGCCTGGGCGCGGCCCTCGGGCGTCAGGTGCAGCAGGTTCTGGCGGCGATCCTCGGCGCTGGGGCGGCGCTGGATCAGCCCCGCCGCCTCGAGATGGTCGAGCGTGCGGTTCACCGAGGGCGTCCGGATGTCCAGCTGGCCGGCGATCTCGGCCTGCGAGCGCCCCTCGTTGCGCGCGATCATCAGCAGCGCCTGGGCGCGCGAATAGGTCATGTCCAGCGCCTTGGCGCGGGCGTCGAAGCGGGTGCGCAGGCTGCGCGACAGCGCGAGCACGGCGGGAAGGAAGCCGAGGTGGACGGGATCGGTCATGCGGGCCCCCGGGCTGTCGGTCGTCGCGGGGGGCGGCCGGATTCGTTAGCGTGGCAATTATTGCCCAGCTAATGATCCCGGCGCGGGGATCAAGCCCCCCGCAGGCGCGGGCCGCGCCGCCGCCCGGCGGCGCGGGTCAGCCCGAGCAGGACTCGGGACGCACGTCCACCGCCCCCAGCGCCTCGCAGGCGTCGAGGGTCGGCCGCCCGTCGCGGCTCACCACCGAGGCGGCCAGCGCGCGGGAGATCTGGGCGGCGCTCAGCCCGGGCCGCGCGGCCAGCAGCAGCGCCGCGACCCCCGCCACATGGGCGGAGGCGACCGAGGAGCCGGAGACATAGGCGAACCCCTCCCCCGGCGCGGCGCCCAGCACATCGACCTCGGGCGCCGGCAGGCCGTCGCCGCCGTGCAGGCCGCCCGCGGCGATCACCCCGGGGAGGGAGGCGGGGAAGGCCGGCCGCGCGCCCTCGCCCCAGGCCGCGACCACCACCGCGCCCTCGGCCAGCGCCGCCTCGACCAGCTCGGCCAGCAGCGGGTCGGGCGGGCCGCCGAGGCTGAGGTTGAGCACCCCGATGCGCTGCAGGATCGCGAAGTTCAGGGCCCGGGCCAGCGAGAAGCTGGAGCAGCGCCCGCCCCCGTCCTCGCGCTGCCAGCAGGCGCGCAGGCCCACCAGGTCGACCCCCGGGGCGACGCCGACCATGCCCAGGGCGTTGCCCGCCTCGGCCCCGATCAGCGAGGCGACGGCGGTGCCGTGGGCCTCGGCGAGGCCCGCCGCGGGCGCGGCGCCGACGAAGTCGCGGGTCTCGACCAGGCGGGGG
>CAXGVP010000088.1:0-9599 GCA_964013055.1 uncultured Albimonas sp. | reverse complement strand
TCGTCCGCAGTCAGCCGGGTCGCCGTCAGCCCCGCGCCCGCCGACAGCGTCGCCGTGCCGGTCGTCACGTCCGTGGCGCTCAGCGCCCCGCCCGTCGCCGTGGCGGTCAGCCTCAGCGACTGGAAGCTGTCGAGCGTGACGCCCTCGCTCGCCTCGATCCCGGCCGCGCCGGCGACGGTTCCCGTGACGCTCGCCGAGCCGTCCGTGGCCTCTACCGTGAGATCGCCGGTCAGGGTCACGTCGAGGTCCACGCTCTGCGACGTCAATGTCGCCGAACTGCCTGTCAGCCCCAGCCGGCCAAGGAACTGGTGCTCCGCCTGGTTCAACGAGACCGTGTCGTCGAGCGCGGTCAGATCCGACGTCCCGGTGACCCGGATGATCTGGTTCGCGGTGTCGCTGATGGCGCCGTTCCCCGCGCCCGCAGCGCCTGCCGTCGCGACCAACGAGGTCGCGCTCACCGCGCCCAGCTGCAGGCCGTTGGCGTCGACCAGCGTCACCGTCGCGCCCGTCGCCGAGACGCCGTCGTCGCTCCGGTCCCCCGGCGCGGCCGCGTTCGAGTCGAAGTCGTGCACCGCGACCCCGGCCACCGTCTTGTCCAGCGTCACGTCGAAGCCGGCGGCCTGGAAGCTCGACGCCCCCGCCGCCACGATCGCGTCCGCCGCCGCGCTCTCGTCCGCCGCGTCGGTGATCGCGCCCCCCGCCGTCACGCTCAGGTCGTTCGCCGCCCCGATCCGCAGCAGCTGCAGAGCGTCCGCGTCCTGCACCGTCAGCTGGCCCGAGGCGCTCCCCGCCGAGGCCCGCAGCGTGTCGAAGTCATGCGCCCCGAGCGCCACGCTCCGGTCGTTGTCCAGCACGATCGACCCGCCCGCCGTCAGGGTGGCGTCGGCCGCCACGATCGACGCGCCGGCGGTGTCGAGGATGTCGCCGGCGGAGGTCACGGCAAGCGCGCCGGCGGTGATCGCGCCCAGCGTGATGGCGTCGGTCACCTCGATGGTCAGGGCGCCCTGGATCGAGATCGCCTGGTCGTTGAACACCACCGTGCGGGCGACCGTGACGTCGCCGCCGCCCGGGTTCACCGGCCCGCCCAGCGACACCGACAGCGTGCCGCCCAGGCCCGAGCCCGGGTCGAAGTTCTGGGCGATGCCGCCGCCGGCGCCGCTCTGCAGGATGATCGCGTCGTGGGCGCGCAGGCTGAGCGTCGGCGAGAAGCCATCGTCGATCTCGAGCGCGTCGAGCCCGTCCTCGACCGTCAGCGTGCCGACGTCGGCGCCGCCGTGGTCGGTGTGCACCTCGACCGAGGTGCCGCCCTTCAGCGCGAGCGCGATGTCGTCCGCGTCGACCTCCTGCGGCAAGGCCGCGGCGCCCGAGAAGATCCGCACGTCGTCGGGGTCGATCACCCACAGGCCGTTGGAGGCCATGACCGAACCGTCGATGGTGATGACCGGAGCCGAGGTCTCGACGAAGCCGCCGCCGAAGGGGGCGGAGGCGAGGGTCGAGCCGAAGTAGCGCAGGGACTCCGAGCCCAGGATCAGCGCCTCGCCGCCGGTGGTGCGGCCGGAGACGTCGATGGAGGCGGTCTTGGTCACCTCGACGGCGCCGCCCAGGATCGAGACCTTGCCGCCGGCCTCTCCCGCCTGCGCGCCGCGCGCGGAGATCGCGCCGGCGACCGAGGTCCCCCCGGCGCCGCCGTCGACGGTCACCTCGCCCACGGTCCCGCCGAAGCTGTCGGCGACGATCACGCCGTCCATCGAAACCGCCGAGTCGACCAGCGCCGAGGCGGCGGCGGCGGTGACCGCGACGCGCCCGCCCTCGTTGACGATGCGCCCGGCGTTCATCGCCTGGGCCTGGTCGCCGGAGAGCTGGAAGGCGAAGAGCCCGTCGCCCGCCATGTCGACGGCGAAGGTCTCGGCCCCGCCGACCATGACCGTGCCCAGCTTGCCCTGGATCACGCCGCGGTTCTCGGCGCCGGGGCCGACGAGGCCGGCCAGGCCCTTGTCGCCGAAGGTGATCTGGCCGCGGTTCACCACCCGCGCGCCCGGGGCGCCGGGGATCGAGAACGCGTAGCGGCCGGCCATGAAGTCGTCGTCGGTGATGTCGGCGGTCGAGGCCAGCAGCCCCCCCACGTCGATCAGCGCGCCGGCGTGGATGACGATGCCGTGGCGGTTGACGATCCAGACGTTGCCGTTGGCGTTGAGCTTGCCCTTGATGTGGGTCGGCAGCGCGTCGAGCACCCGGTTCAGCGCGATGGCGTCGGAATTGGGCTGCAGGAAGCGCACCGCCTCGTCGGGGTCGATGTCGAAGCTGCGCCAGTCGATCACCACCTTCTGGCCGCCCTGGCGCACCGTGGTGACGCCGCCGCGGGTCTTGATCGTCGCCTCGCCGCGCTTGACCACGCCGCCCTGCGGCCCGGCATGGGCGGCGGGCGCCAGCGGCGCCGCGGCCATCGCCAGCGCCGCGACCAGCGCCACGGGAGAGCCGCCGTCGCGCAGCAGGGACCGCCGGCCGCCGCTGCGGCCGACCGGCCGGCCGGCGCGGGAGAGGGAGGCGAAGAGGCGGGGGGAGGCGAGGGTCGGGATCATTCTGGGTCTCCTGCCTGCGGCCCGCTCAGAAGCGCATTTGTGCAAAAAGGAAGAAGCGCGGGTGGTCGTCGTTGGTCCGCTTCAACTCGCCGAAGGGCTTGGCCATCTCGATGCCCGCGGCGTAGCGCTCGCCGATGGCGGCGCGCACGCCCAGGCCGGCCGAGACCAGCTCGTCATGGGCGGGGCGGCCGGCGCCGAGGTTCACCACCCGGCCGTAGTCGGCGAAGCCGTAGACGGTCGAGATCACCGGGATGCCGTAGACCTCATGCTCCTGGCGCAGGCGCAGCTCGACCGAGGCGCCCATGCCCACGTCGCCAGAGGATTCGGAGGGGTCGAAGCCCCGCCCGAAGCCGCCGCCGCCGATCACGAACTCGTCGCCCGCCAGCAGCGGGTCGTCGGTCCACTGCGACGCCACCCGCCCGAACAGCGAGAACAGGTCGTTGAGATACTGCTCGTGCTCGATCTCGGCGTAGATCACGAAGGCTTCGGGGTCGCCGTCCGAGCGGCTGAGGTTGATGTCCCCGGCCTGGCTGCCGCCCAGCACCGACAGGCCCTGTCGGACCTGGATCAGGCCCTGGCTGTAATAGGCGTCGTCGCGCGACAGGGTCCGCGCCTCGAGGTAGACGCCCCGGGTGCTGTCGTCGGAGAGCGGCGCGCCGACGCCGGCGTCCAGCTTGCGCTCGTTCACGGTCAGCCCGCCGGCCAGCCAGATCGACAGCGGCCGGGTGCGCACCAGCGGATAGTCGAGCCACAGCTCCCCGTCCCACTCGTCGCCCTCGAGGTTCAGGGGCGCCAGCTCCTCGCCGGGGGCGGAGTGGGTGTAGAGCCCGCGGAGCCCCGCGCGCAGCCCGTCGGAGCCCAGGAAGCGGCTGTATTCCAGCTGCAGGACGCTGCGCTCCTGCAGGTCCTTGATCTGCTCGGCGAAGGAGTTGACGCCGGTGAAGGTCAGCGTGTCGCCGCCGGGCCCGAAGCTGTTCCACGACGCCAGCACGCCGCCCGAGCCGGGGCCGTAGGCCGGGGCCTGGCGGTTGTCGGCGAAGATCAGCCCCTCGAACGGGTCGCGCTCGACATTGACCACGATCTCGATCGAGCCGGGGCCCCCCGGACCCGGCCGCGGCACCGCGATCGCCCGGGTGTAGCCGGGAATGTCGTTGAGGATCAGCATGGTCCGCTCGAGATCGGCGAGCGTGGGGTTCGCCAGCCCCTGCAGGCGGGCGACCACCGCGCGGGCGAGCTCGACCGAGGGGCCGACGGCGCCCGCGCTTTCGACCACCGAGGCGAGGTCGATCCGCGCCTCGACCACCCGCAGGCGCAGCACGCCGGGCGCGTCGGAGGGGATCGGGACGACCTGGGTGAAGATGTAGCCCTCGGAGCGGTAGAAGGTCTGCACCCGGCCGGCGGCCTCGGCGACGCTCTCGGGCGTCAGGGCGGTCCCCGCCTCGATGTCGGCGTAGTGGGAGAGCAGCTCGGCGTCGTAGAGGGTGGCGCCCTGGACCTCGATCCGCTCCAGCGCCACGCCCTCGGCATAGGCGGGGGCCTGGGGCAGGCGGCCGGCGACGAGGGGCCCGCGCTCGGCGCTGGGGCGCTGGGGCACGGTCTCGCGCAGGACCTGGGCGCCGGGCTGCTGGATCTGCGCCCGCGAGGGCAGAGCCTGCGGCGAGGCCGCCTGCGGAGCCAGGATCGCCGCGCCGACGGTCGCCGCCGCGCAGACGCGCGCTAGGCCATGGACGAAATGCATGCCCGAACCACCCCCTCGTAATCGCCCGGACGCGCTTCGGCGCACGGGCCCTGTCGCAGCGGACGGTTCGGCGCGTGGAGGCGCCGCCATCCGCGTGAGTTCGACCAGGGCGTCCGCCGCAGGGGCGACCGCCTGGTTCGCATTATCGGTTCAATGAACCGCCCGCGCTCCCCACCCCGGCGCGCCGGGGTCCCTCTGCAACGCGGGCGGCGAGGGCGTCGTCAGACGCCGGCGCCCTGGAGGCGGACCTCGACGCGGCGCTGCTCGACCGACACCGCCGGGAACTCCGGCAGCAGTTCGGATTCGCCCGCGCCGACAGGCTGGATGCGCGCCGCCGCGATCCCGCAGGCCGAGGACAGGTAACGCTGCACCTCCTGCGCGCGGCTGAGCGACAGCAGCTGGTTGTAATCGGCCGAGCCGGCGGCGTCGGCATGGCCGATGATGTAGAATTTCTCGCTCTCCGGCGTCTCCTGCAGGGCGCCGCAGAGGGCGTCGAGCTGGGCGCCGGCCTCGGGGCGGATCACGCTCGACCCGCTCTCGAAGGTGATGCGCATGAACACCTCGGCGCCGGCCGCCACGCTCGGGATCGAGGGCGGCGGCACCTGGCGCACCGCACCGGTGGCGGAATCGCGGGTCGCGACCTCGGTCTTCATCGGCGTCGGCTGCGCCGTGCCGCCCGAGGGCGAATCCCCCGGCCGACGCACGGTGATGCCCCGCGTGGTCCCGCCCTGGGTCGTGCCCTGCCGCGCCAGTTCCGCCCGCTGCTTCTCCAGCTGGCGGGAGATCTCATCCTTGGTGACAAGCCTGGACGACTGGGCCAGCGTCGGCGAGGCGAGCCCCGCGGCGACCACAATCCCGACCGCGGCCATGACAGCGCGCTTCATGATCGTTCCTCCTGCACCGCGCGAACCCCAGCTCGCGGCGGGCTTATCGTGCAACGTCCCGGGACGCCCCGAGACCGAAAACGCTTTCGGGATCCGTCCCTCAATATCTGAACGCAGCGTAAGCGCCTACGCCACGTCAATCAATAGGCCCGGCAGGCCCCCGACGCGGGGCCGCCCGAGTCCTGTCGCATTTCCGCCCCACTCCGCCGCCCGTCCCCCCCCAGTCCGCAGTCGACAGGCGGCGGGCAGCCGGGCTAGGCTGCCGCTGCGTCGCGCACGGCGGCGGTGGCTTTGGATCGTCATGGAATTCATCCAGGAAACCCGCCGGATCCGCCTTTCGACCGGGCTGGGCGAAGGCAAGCTGGGCCTGCGCGCCCTGCATCTGGACGAGAGCCTGTCGACCCCGTTCCGGCTGGAGATCGACGCCCTGTCCGACGATGCGGACGTCGACCTCGACAAGCTGCTCGGCCACAACCTGACCGTCGCGATCGACCCCGACGACATGGGCGAGACCCGCCACCTCAACGGGACCGTGATCGAGGCGACCCTGACCGGGGAGCGCGACCGCCGCCACGGCGTGCGTCTGGTGGCGGCGCCGAACCTGTGGTTCCTGACCCAGACCCGAAGCTGCCGGATCTTCACCGACTTCGGCTCGGTGATCGACATCGTGGAGAGCGTGCTCTCCGACAACGGGCTCAGCGACTATGAGTTCCGCACGCTGGGCAGCTACGACGCCTACGAATACTGCGTGCAATACGACGAATCCGACTTCGCCTTCGTCTCCCGCCTGCTGGAGCGGGAGGGGATCTACTATTACTTCGAGCATGAGAACGGCTCCCACAAGATCGTCTTCGTGGATTCGATGCAGTCTCACGACCCCCAGCCCGGCTTCGAGGTGCTGCGCTACGAGCCCAGCGGCCAGACCGGCGGCCTGCAGGAGCAGGCGATCCAGCGCTGGCGCCCCTCGAAGCGGGTGCGGCCGGGGCGGGCGGCGCTGGCGGACTTCAACTTCCTGACGCCGGGCGCCGACCTGCGGGTGGAATCCTCGATCGAGCGCGGTCACGCCATGGCGACCGGCCTGCACTACGAGTATCCGGGCCACTACGGCGCCTCGGCGCTCGGCCAGAACCGCGTCGACACCCGCATCGAGGAGCTTCAGGCCGACCACCACGTGGTCCAGGCCGAGGCGACGGTGCGCGGGGTGGCGACGGGGCGGACCTTCACCCTGACCGACCATCCCGTCGGCGCGGCCAACGTCGACTGGCTGGTCACCGGCGCCCGGCTGATGGCCGAGGCGACGGGCTTCGAATCCGGCGCCGGCGGCGAGGAATCGGTGCGCGTGGTGTTCGAGGCGATGCCGGCGACCGAGGTCTTCCGTCCCGCCCGGCGCACCCCCTGGCCCCGCATCCAGGGCCCGCAGACCGCCATGGTCGTGGGCGAGCCCGGCGACGAGATCTTCGTGGACGAGCACCTGCGCGTGAAGCTCTCCTTCCCCTGGCTGCCGGGCACGCCCTCGCGCTGGACCCGGGTCAGCCAGGCCTGGACCGGCGACGGCTTCGGCGCGGTCTCGATCCCGCGGGTCGGCGACGAGGTGGTGGTGGCCTTCGAGGGCGGCGACCCCGACCGCCCGCTGGTGGTGGGCCGGGTCTACAACGGCGCCTCGCGCCCGCCCTACGCCCTGCCCGACCTGAAGACCGTGACCACCTTCAAGTCCAACAGCTCCACCGGCGGCGGCGGCTTCAACGAGCTGCGCTTCGAGGACAAGAAGGGCGAGGAGAACGTGTTCCTCCACGCCCAGAAGGACCACGACCTGCGGGTGCAGGAGGTGATGCGCACCATGGTCGGCGTCGACCGGCACGCGATCGTGGTCGGCGACGACTTCGCCGAGATCCAGGCCGACCACCACGCCACCGTCGGCGGGGATTCCACCCGCTCGGTGGCGGGGACCGACAACACCCAGATCGGCGGCGACAGCTACCTGGGCGTGGGGGGAGAGCGGCACGCCAACGTCGGCTCGAACGACCACCACACCGCGGGCGCGACCATGAACCTCAACGCCGGCGCCAACCTGCTGGGCAAGGCGGGGGCCAACATCGTGCTGGTCTCGGGCGCCTCCGCCCACATCAAGGCCGGCGCCACGGCGGTGATCGAGGCCTCGGCCGGGGTCACCCTGAAATGCGGCGGCAGCTTCGTCTCGGTCACGCCCGCGGGGGTGCACATCTCGGGGCCGATCGTGGGGGTGAACTCGGGTGGCGCGGCGCTGTCGGGGCCGGGCACGGGCGCGGCCAAGGCCGGCAAGCCGCCCACCGCGACCAAGCCCGCCGAGGCGCTGAAGTCCGAGCCCGGCCAGAAGCCGCCCAAGCCGCTGGAGACCGAGAACCCGCCCACGCCCTTCGAGATCGACTCGAACCCCGTCGCCGCCGCCCTCGCCCGCGCCCGCGCCGCCGCCGCGCCGTTCTGCGAGCGCTGCGCCGGGGGCGCGACGTGAGCGCGGCGCCCGGCGCCGCCGTGCCGGCCTCCGCCGGGCCGATGGCTGCGCCCGACGCCTTTCGCGGGGCGCTGTTCGGCCGCCGCGGGATGCACGCCTACGCCGTGATCGACGCCGCCGCCCGGCCCGGGATCCCCGGCCTTCTGGCGGCCTCGGGCGCCGGTCACG
Source organism: uncultured Albimonas sp. (assembly GCA_964013055.1). Taxonomy (GTDB): domain Bacteria; phylum Pseudomonadota; class Alphaproteobacteria; order Rhodobacterales; family Rhodobacteraceae; genus Albimonas. The sequence continues at coordinate 1,742 of CAXGVP010000088.1, read as the reverse complement.
ACTGCCTGTTCTCCGGCGCGCTCGACCGCGAGGTCGCCGCCGTCGCGCCCTGGCTGGCCGAGCTCTCGCCCCAGGGGATGTTGCTGGACTCGCTGGAGGATCACTGGGGGGGCGCGGAGGCGATCTATCTCCTCTCGCCGCTGCCGCGCGCCCGGCTGCGCCACCACCTGCGCAAGCTGACCCTGGTCGAGATGCCGGGCAAGGGCGCGGTCTACTTCCGCTTCTACGACCCGCGGGTGCTGCGCGAGGTGCTGCCGGTCTTCGACGACGCCCAGCGCGCCCAGTTCTTCGGCGACGCCGTCGCCGAGGCGATCTGCGAGGACCGCGACGGCGGCCTCGCCCGCTTCGCGCCCTGACCGCGCGGACCGGAGGACAGGCGCCCGGAGGGACGCCGGGAATTGCAGACGCCCGCCGGGTGCGGGGCATTCAAACCGCCCTCTGGGCGCGAGGGTCAAGGCGCCCTCTGGGCGCGAGGGATTGCAGGCGCCTCGCGGGGCGCGAGAGGGGGACCGGGCGCGGCGACGCCCGGCGAGGGGAGGACGGCATGGTTCGACACGCGATCCTGGCGCTTGCGCTTGGGCTCGGCGCGGCGGCGTCGCCCGGCGGGGCGCAGGCGGAGGAGGGCCGGATCTCGGCCGAGCTCAACAAGCTCGAGGAGATGGAGGGCGGCTGCCGGGCCTATTTCCTGTTCCGCAACGCCTCGGGCCGCAGCCTCTCGGCCTTCGAGATGTCGCTGGCGCTGCTGGACCGCGACGGGATCATCGACCGGCTGCTGAGCATCGAGGCCGCCCCCCTGCCCGCCGGCCGCACCACGCTGAAGATCTTCGAGTTCCAGGGGATGGCCTGCGCCGACCTCGGCGAGGTGATCCTGCATGAGGCGACGGCCTGCGCGGCCGACGACGGCCAGCCGGTGGACTGCCTGGGCCTGACCACGCCGTCCTCGCGCGCCGCCGCCGCGTTCATCGACTGAGGCGGGCATGGGCGGGCCCGAGCTTTCCTCGGCCGGCGACTGGCTGGCGGCGGGGGGACCGGTCTCGGTCCTGCTGCTGGCGCTGTCGGTGGTCGCCCTGGCGCTGATCGCGGCCAAGACCGCGCAGCTGCTCCCGGCCGGCGGCGGCGCCGCGGCGCGCGCCCGGGCGCTGGCGGCCTTCGCGCAGGGCGACCGGGCGGGGGCCGAGGCCGCCCTCGGCCCCGCCCGCCGGCCCGCCGACCGGATCCTCAAGGACGCCATGGCCGGCCTCGCGGGGCGCGAGCCGCGGGCCGCCGTTTCGGCGCGGCTGGAACTGGAGGGGGCGGCGATGCTCGACGCGCTCTCGCGCCACCTGCGGCTGCTGGAGGTCATCGCCGTCTCGGCCCCGCTGCTGGGGCTGCTGGGCACGGTGCTGGGCATGATCGGCGCCTTCCGCTCGCTGGAGGCGGCGGGCGGCGCGGCCAACGCCGCGGTGCTGGCGGGGGGCATCTGGCAGGCGCTGCTGACCACGGCCATGGGCCTGTCGGTGGCGATCCCGGCGGGCGCGGCCTCGGCCCTGCTGGGCGGGCGGGTCGACCGCATCGCCCGCGACATGGAGGAGGCCGCCGCCGTCTCCGACCGGGTCGCGCCCGAGCATCTCGAGATCGTCACCGCCGACCCCGAGGCGGTCGCCGCCCGCGTGCGCCACGCCGGCGCGATCTTCCTCGGCGCCTTCACCCCCGAGGCCATCGGCGACTACGTGGGCGGTCCGAACCACGTGCTGCCCACCGCG
>CAXGVP010000087.1:0-9647 GCA_964013055.1 uncultured Albimonas sp. | reverse complement strand
GGGCGCCCGTCGGCGCGCGGTCTGGCAGCGGGAATGGGAGGCGACCTACCGCCGCCTGCGCACCGACGAGTTCCAGACCGACCACAGCGACCAGCATGCCGCCGTGGTCGAGGCCGTCGCCGCCCGCGATCCCGCCGCCGCCGCCGAGGCCATGCGCCGGCACCTGGAGACGATCGACGCCGCGATGCGCGCGCCCTGAGCGCATGCGGCGCACCCGAGCCCGGCGCAGACCGGGCCGCATCCAAGGGAAGGAGCCCCCCAGATGAGCCAGGACCAGATCCCAGCCGACCTCTTCGCCCCCGAGACCCTCGGTGCCCGCCTCGTCGCGGAGATGTCCGACGCGCTGGTCGTTTCCGACCGCGAGGGCGCGATCCGGGTCTGGAACAGGGCGGCGGAGCGGATCTTCGGCTTCTCCGAAGCCGAAGCGCTGGGCGAGAGCCTCGACATCATCACGCCCGAGCGGCTTCGCGCCCGCCACTGGCAGGGCTATGACCAGACCATGCGCACCGGCCGCACCCGCTACGGCGCGGGCGACCTGCTGTCGGTTCCCGCGATCCGCAAGGACGGGCGCACGATCTCGGTGCAGTTCTCGATCCTGCCGCTGACCGACGCGGCGGGCGAGATCCAGGGCGTCGCGGCGATCATGCGCGACGTCACCGAGGACTTCGTCGAGCGGAAGGCCCTGCGCACGGAGCTGGCGCAGCTCAGGCGCGGCTGATCCGCAAGGGGCGCGGTCTTGCGTCGCCGCCCCCCCCGGTAGGTCCCGGCCTCGACCGGGCCCGCTTTGGCCGCGCCTATCGGCGGGCTTGAGAGCGCGATGGCGTCGCGCCTTGCCATCGCCTGCGGGGCGTGTCCCGCCAGCAGCAGGCGACCCTCCCTGATCTGATCCTGAACGCCCGGATGCCCCGCAGTCCAAGCGGGGCTCGAGCAGGGAGTGATGGCCATGACCCCTGTCCCCGGTTTCGCGCGTCCCTCTCGCCGGCCCGCATCGGGCGCCCGCGTCGATCCCGGCATCATCTGCATGGCCGGCGCGATGCTGCCGCCGCCGCTGGGCGATACGCTGTCGAAGCGGCTGGCGGCCGAGATGGATCCTCTGGCCGTGACCTCGTGCCGGCTGCTGGCCCAGGCGGCGGCCCTGCTTGCCGCGAAGTGGTTGCTGGGCGGCCGGGCGCGCGCCTGCGCTGTCCCGGGCGAGCCTGGCCTCCGGCCGCCTGACGGCGGCGATTCTGGCCAGCCTGATCCCGGCCCTCGCGGTGATGCCGATCGCCGACGCCTTCGCCATCTTCTTCGTCGAGCCGCTGCTGCTGACCGCGCTGGCCGTCGTCGCCCTGGCGGGGCTCGGAGAGATCCGGCTGTCGCCGGCGTCCCTGCCTGGCTGGAGCCGGTGGGCCATCGCCGCCTCGAGCCTCTGCGCCGCACTGGGCTTCCTAGTCTTCGGAGACGTCCCCGACGCCGCCACCTGGCTGGGCGCGGCGATCATCCAGGGCTCAGGCCTCTCCGTGGCGCATCGCGAGCGGCTCTCGAGCAGCCCCGAGGCCTCCACAGGCCCCGGGCGGAACGGACCCTTCGCGCGCCCGTCCTGCGCCGGCCGCTCAGTCCAGCATCCGGCGCAGGGCCTCGGGGTCGCGGATCTCGATCTCGCGGCCGCGGACCTCGACGCCCTGGGCGCGAAGGGCGGCGAAAGCGCGCGACAGGGCTTCGGGCGCCATGCCCAGCGCGCCGGCCAGCACGGCCTTGTCATAGGGCAAGCGCACGCGGGCGGGGATCTCGTCATGCTCCTGCGCGCGGGCGAGCAGGTAGCTCGCCGCCCGCCGCTCGGCCGTGAACAGGCGCATGGCCGCGAGCCGCCCCACCAGCCCGTGCAGGTGCAGCGACAGGGAGCCCATCAGCGCCATCGCCAGGCGCGGGCGTTCGTCGAGCAGCCGGCGCATCTCGGCAAGGTCCATCCGCGCCAGGGCCCCGGGTTCCGCCATCTGCGCCGAGGCGGGGAAGCGGCCGCCGAGAAACATCGCCGCTTCGCCGAAAGACTGGCCAGGGCCGAACAGGCCGACGTCGGCCTCGGCGCCGCCCGCATCGGCTCGGAACAGGCGCGTCCAGCCGGAGAGCACGATGTAGAAGGCCGCCGCCTCGTCGCCCTCGGAGAACAGGCGCAGGCCCTTGGCCGCCTCGACCCGTCGCAGCCTCGACAGCACCGCGTCGCGATCATCCGCCGGCAAGGCCGCGAGGAGCGGACAGGCGAACAACGCTTCGCGGTCGGCCATGTCGAACTGAGACGAATTTTTGTGCAAGATTTTCACCCGGGGGTTGATCGCGCAGATGTGTTGGCGCTTGATGATCGTCAAGGCACGGGCCCGAGTCGTCGGGTAGCGTGCCCGGGTCTATCGCAAGGTTCCGGCAGCAGCCATGGAGTCCCAGCCATGACCGAAGCGCCGCAAAGCGCCCCCGTCGATCGGCCGAGCCGGATCTCCGAGCTGTCGACCTTCCTGTTCCTGGCCTTCATCCTGGTGCCCGGCCTGTCGATCGCGGGCGTCGGCGGGCTGGGGCTGGCGATCTGGGTCTACCAGATGATCGCCGGGCCTCCGGGACCGCCGGGCTGAGGCGGTCATGGGCGTTTCCCTCAGCCGAAGGGCGTTCCTGGGCGGGGCCGAGCCGACGCCCGCGCCCGACTCGCCGCGTCTGGCTGTCGTGGGCCAAGGGTGCCTCGCCGCCCGCGGCGTCTACTGCCGAAGCTGCGCCGAGAGCTGCGAGGCCGCGGCCCTGCGCATCCGCCCCTTGCCGGGCGGGCGGGCCGAGATCGCCATCGATCCCGACCGTTGCACCGGCTGCGGCGACTGCCTGGGCGTCTGTCCGGTCGAGGCGCTGAGCCTCCAGCAAAGGCCCCCCGACGATGCCTGACCCCGAACGCGCCGCCGCCGAGCCCCTCGGCGTGATCTCCAGCCTCGTCGTGCAGGCGCGCCCGGAGCGTCTGGCAGGGATCGTGGACGCCATTCAGGCCCGCTCCGACGCCGAAATCGCCGCCATGGACCCGGTCGGCAAGCTGGTCGTGGTGCTGGAGACGGCCAGCGACCGGGGCCTCGCCGACGCCACCGACGCGCTCGCCGCCCTGCCGGGCGTGCTGAGCGTGGCGCTCGTCTACCACCACTCCGAACCGCGCGCCGAGGGACAGGCCGGCCTCTCGCCGGACTGGCGCGCGCCCCGATGACGTCCAGGGAGGGACCTTCATGCTCGACCGCGAGATCACGCGCCGCGAGGCGCTGAAAGCCCAGGCCGCCGCCGCGGCGGCCGCGGCCGCGGGGATCGCCCTGCCGACCCAGGCCGCCAACCTGGTCACGGAGTCCGAGCTGACCGACCTGAAATGGTCCAAGGCCCCCTGCCGGTTCTGCGGCACCGGCTGCTCGGTGATGGTGGCGACCAAGGACAAGCGGGTGGTGGCCACCCACGGCGACAGCCTGGCCCCGGTGAACCGCGGGCTGAACTGCGTGAAGGGCTACTTCCTCTCCAAGATCATGTACGGCCGCGACCGGCTGACCACGCCCCTGCTGCGCAAGACCAACGGCGCCTACGACAAGGAGGGCGAGTTCGAGCCGGTCAGCTGGGACGAGGCCTTCGACGTGATGGCCGAGCAGTTCAAGAAGACCCTGCGCGAGAAGGGACCGACCGCGGTGGGCATGTTCGGCTCCGGCCAGTGGACGGTGTGGGAGGGCTACGCGGCCTCCAAGCTCTACAAGGCCGGGTTCCGGTCGAACAATATCGACCCGAATGCGCGGCACTGCATGGCCTCGGCCGTGGCGGGCTTCATGCGCACCTTCGGCGTGGACGAGCCGATGGGCTGCTACGACGACATCGAGCACGCGGACGCCTTCGTGCTCTGGGGCTCCACAATGGCGGAGATGCACCCGATCCTGTGGACCCGGGTGACCGACCGCCGCCTGTCGGCCCCGCATGTGAAGGTCGCGGTGCTGTCGACCTTCGAGCATCGCTGCTTCGACCTCGCCGACATCCCCATGGTGTTCACGCCGCAGGCGGATCTCGCGATCCTGAACTTCATCGCCAACCACATCATCCAGACCGGGAAGGTGAACGAGGACTTCGTCTCGAAGCACACCGCCTTCCGGCGCGGGAACACCGATATAGGCTACGGCCTGCGCCCAGAGCATCCGCTGGAGCAGGCCGCCGCCAACGCCGGCGACGCGAACGGTTCGGAGCCGATGAGCTACGAGGACTACGCCGCGTTCGTCTCCGAATACACCGTCGAGAAGGCCTCCGAGATCTCCGGCGTGCCGGAGGAGCGGCTGATCGAGCTGGCCGAGCTCTACGCCGACCCCGAGATCAAAGTCACGTCCTTCTGGACCATGGGCTTCAACCAGCACACCCGCGGCGTATGGTGCAACAACCTGATCTACAACATCCATCTGCTGACCGGGAAGATCTCTACGCCCGGCAACTCCCCCTTCTCGCTCACCGGCCAGCCCTCGGCCTGCGGCACGGCGCGGGAGGTCGGTACCTTCGCCCATCGCCTGCCCGCCGACATGGTGGTGACCAACCCCGAGCATCGCGCCACGGCGGAGCGGATCTGGAAGCTGCCCGAGGGGACGATTCCCGATCAGGTCGGCTACCACGCCGTGCTCCAGAACCGGATGCTGAAGGACGGCAAGCTGAACGCCTACTGGATCCAGGTGAACAACAACCTCCAGGCCGCGCCCAACATGAACGAGGAAACCTGGCCCGGCTATCGCAACCCAGAGAATTTCATCGTCGTCTCCGACGCCTATCCGACGGTCACCGCGCTCGCCGCCGACCTGATCCTGCCCGCCGCCATGTGGGTTGAGAAGGAAGGCTGCTACGGCAACGCCGAGCGCCGCACCCAGATGTGGCATGAGCTGGTCCCGGCGCCGGGCGAGGCGAAGTCGGACCTGTGGCAGCTGATGGAATTCTCCAAACGTTTCACGGTCGAGGAGGTCTGGCCCGAAGACCTGATCGCCAAGGCGCCCGAGACCCGCGGCAAGACCCTGTTCGACGTCCTGTTCCGCAACGGCAATGTCGACGCCTTCCCGCTCGAGGAGACGGCGCCCGACTACGGCAACCACGAAAGCCAGGCCTTCGGCTTCTACGTCCAGAAGGGCCTGTTCGAGGAATACGCCGCCTTCGGCCGCGGCCACGGCCACGACCTCGCGCCGTTCGAGCGCTACCACGAGGAACGCGGCCTGCGCTGGCCGGTTGTGGACGGGAAGGAGACGCTGTGGCGCTACCGCGAGGGCTCGGACCCCTACGCGGCCCCCGGCTCGGGCTTCGACTTCTACGGCAAGCCCGAGGGCCGCGCCTGGATCTTCGCCCTGCCCTACGAGCCCGCGGCCGAGAGCCCGGACGACGAATACCCCTTCTGGCTCTCCACCGGCCGGGTGCTTGAGCACTGGCACTCCGGCTCGATGACGGAACGCGTGCCGGAGCTCTACCGCGCCTTCCCCGATGCGGTCTGCTTCATGCATCCCGACGACGCGGCGGCACTGGATATGCGCCGGGGGTCCGAAGTGCGCATCGTCTCGCGCCGGGGCGAGATCCTGACCCGGGTCGAGACGCGCGGGCGAAACCGTCCGCCGAAGGGGCTGGTCTTCGTGCCCTGGTTCGACGCCAGCCAGCTGATCAACAAGGTGACGCTGGACGCCACCGACCCGATCTCCAAGCAGACGGACTTCAAGAAGTGCGCCGTCCGCCTGGAAAAGGCGTGAGGGAGCCCGCCATGATCCGTCATCTCCTTGCGGTCCTGCTGGCCCTGGGCCTCGCCGCCCCGGCCCTGGCCCAGTCCCCCGTCGCCGCCACCCTGCGCGGCGACACGCCCCCGACCGAGACGGCGACCCCGCCCCCCATGGCGCAGTGGGAGGAAGGCGCCGGGCGCCGCGTGCGCAACTACCCCGAGCAGCCGCCGACGATCCCCCACGACATCACCGGCTACATCGTCGATCTGAACGCCAACCGCTGCCTCAGCTGCCACGCCCGCTCCCGCGTCGAGGAATCCGGCGCGCCGATGGTTTCGATCACCCACTTCATGGACCGCGAGGGCCAGTTCCGCGCCGCCGTCACCCCGCGCCGCTACTTCTGCACCCAGTGCCACGTCTCCCAGCAGGAGGTGCGCCCGCTGGTCGAGAACACCTTCGTGGACGTGGACTCCCTGCTGGCGCCGCGCACGGGGGAGTGAGCCATGAAAGCCTTCCTGCTGCGCCTGTGGCGGCTGATCGCGCGCCCCAGCGTGCATTTCAGCCTCGGGTTCCTGACGCTCGGCGGCTTCGTCGCGGGGGTGATGTTCTGGGGCGGCTTCAACACCGCGCTGGAGGCCACCAACACCGAGAGCTTCTGCATCTCCTGTCACGAAATGCGCGACAACGTCTACGAGGAGCTGAAATCCACCCCCCACTGGGCCAACCCCTCGGGCGTGCGCGCCGGCTGCCCCGACTGCCACGTGCCGCATGAGTGGACCCACAAGATCGCGCGCAAGGTCCAGGCCTCAAAGGAGGTCTGGGGGGCGATCTTCGGCACGATCGACACGCGCGACAAGTTCGTCGAGCACAGGCTGGTGATGGCCAAGCGCGAATGGGCGCGGATGCACGCCAACGACTCGCTGGAGTGCCGGAACTGCCATTCGGCGGAGTCGATGGACCTCACCGGCCAGAACCCCCGCGCCGCGGCCGCGCATGAGGAATTCCTGCTGACCGGCGAGAAGACCTGCATCTCCTGCCACAAGGGCATCGCCCACCGCCTGCCCGACATGGCCGGGGTCGACGGCTGGAACTGAGGGGCCAGCGGGCGGTCCTCAGCCGGCGGGCGAGGGCTCGACATCCGCGAAAGCCTCCAGCCGGGCGCCCGGGGCGGCGTCGCAGATCGCCTGCGCCTGCTGCGCGTCGGGGACGATGCACAGCGCGGTCGACAGCGCATCCGCCAGCGCCGCCCGCGAAGCGCTGACCGAGACCTGGCGGGGCGCCGCGGCGGCCCCGACGGGATCGAGGATGTGCCCCAGCCGCTCCCCATCCAGAACCGTGCCCAGCGAGGCGGAGGTGGCCAGCGCCCGGTCGGAGAAGCGCCGCGCCTGCGCCTCGCCCGCCAGCCTCACGGGCCAGGCGTCGCCGTCGGGCGCATGCCCCATGACGACGATCTCGCCGGTATCGACCAGCACGTCGGAGACGCCGGCCGCGCGCATGCGCGCGACGACGGCATCGGCGATCCAGCCCTGCGCGATCCCGTTGAGGGTCAGCGCCTGACCGGGATCGAGCGCCACGGCGGATGCGTCGAAACGCACCCGCTCGAAGCCCAGCGCCGCGTGGGCCTCGCCCAGGCGGGCGGGATCGGGCGCCTCGCCCCGCGCGCCGGCCTCGGCCAGCACGGTCCAGAGGGGCTGCACGGTCGGATCGAAGCGGCCGCCGGTCAGGTCATGCACCCGCCGCGCCAGGGCGAGGCAGTCGAGCAGCGCGAAGGAGGGCGCCTGCAACAGCCCGTCGCGGTTCAGGCGCGCCAGCTCGGAGTCGGGGCGGTGCAGGCTGAAGACCCGCTCCAGCCGGGCGATCTCGGCCAGGGCGTCGCGGGCGATGCGCTCGGCCTGCGGGTGGTCGAGCACGATCTGCGCCTTCGCGCCCAGCGCTACGCCCTGCCAGCGGAACGGCGCCCTGGCGGCGCGGCCGGCGACGGGGACAAGGCAGGCGGCGGAGGCGATGGTCAGGAAACGGCGGCGGGACAGGGTCATGGAATGGCGCTCCCTCGATCAGTTGGCGGCGCGCCCGGCCAGCACGTCGAGCCGGCGGCGCATGTCGGTCCCGGCCCGCGCGATGTCCGGCGCCGGGTCTTCGGGGGCGAGGACGTCGGCGGCGGCGATGGCGTCGAAGCCGCGGACCTCCCCGCCGTGGTCGCGGGCGAAGGCGTCGGCGGCCTCGCCGGTGGCGAAGGGAACCAGCTCGGCGGCGCCCATGCCGCCGCGCAGGCCGGCGCCCAGCACGTAGACGGCGCGGTCGGCGCGGATCCAGGCGCCGGGCTCGGCCCAGCTGGCCCCGGTCATGTCCTGGACGTAGGCGACCGCGACCGCGTGGCTCTGCTCGGGCATCCGCAGATAGGCCAGCAGGTCGCGGACCTGGGCGAAGAACAGCGGCGCGGGCAGGCCTTCGAGATGCGCCTGGCCCTTGGGGCCCTCATGCTCCAGCAGGCCCATCTGGCAGTAGTATCCGGCCGCCTCGGCGGTGATCGGGACCGGCGCGGGGAGGGAGGCGGCCTCCTCCCGGCAGGCGGGCAGCAGCAGGAGCGGGAGGAGAACCAGGCGGGCGATCATGGCTGCACCCTTGCGAAGGCGACGCGGGCGAGCGCCGCCGCCACGACCGGCCAGGCCAGCAGGGCGGCGAGCGGCTTCCACGCCGCGATGGAGGCCGCGGCGCCCGAGAGGCCGGAGGCCGCCTCGACCGCGCCGGAGGCCGCGAGATTGTGGATGCGGAAGGCGTCGGCAGGGTTCAGCGCCAGCGCCCAGGGCAGGATGCGGGTGGTGAAGGCGCCGCCGTCGTCGGCCACGATCGCCGCCAGCAGCCCGAGGTCGTAGAGCACGATCGCCACCAGCCACAGCCCGATGGCCATCGCCGCCGCCCCCGACGGCCGGCGCGAGACGCACGACAGCGCATGGCCCAGCGACAGGAACGTCGCCCCCAGCAGCACCGTGGTCCAGGTCAGGCGCCACAGCGCGGGCAGCCCCTCGGCCGCCGCCGCGCCGCCGGCGGCGAAGGCCGCGGCGCCGGCCGCCGCATAGCCCGCCACGACCGCCAGCGTCAGGGCGGCCAGCTGCGCCAGCAGTTTTCCGAGCAGCAGCTCCCCGCGCGACAGCGGATAGGCGAGGTGCAGGGTCAGGGCGCCCCGCTCCACCTCGCCGGCCACCGCGTCGAAGGAGATCAGCAGCGCCAGCAGGGGCGCGATGTAGACGGCGAGCGACACCAGGCTCGCCACCGTCACCGACAGCGGATCCACGGCCAGCCCCTGCGCGCCGCCGATGCCGGCGGCGGCGATGACCAGCGCGAAGACCACCATCAGCGCGCTCGCCACCGCCACCCAGCGGTTGCGCAGGGCGATGCGGAACTCCAGCCCGGCGGTGGAGAGGATGCGGGTCACGGGCGCAGGCATCACGCGGCCCTCCGGCTGATCTGGGAATAGAGGTCGTCGAGGCTGGGCGCGGCCAGGTCGAAATCCGCGACCAGGTCCCGCGCCGTGGCGATGCGCTCCAGCACCGCCAGCTTCTCGGCGGCGGCGAAAGGGAAGGACAGGCGCTCGCCCTCCACCGCGGCCTCGGGGAAGCGGGCGGCCAGCGCCTCGGCGGCGCCGGGGCGGGCGCGCAGCACGGCGGTCAGGGGCAGCGCGGCCTCGGCCCGAAGCTCGGCCAGCGTCCCGGCGGCGACCTTGCGCCCCCGGGCGAGGATCACGATGCGGTCGGTGCGCGCCTCCAGCTCCGACAGGGCGTGAGAGGAGAGCAGGATCGCGGTCCCCCCCGCCGCCAGCCCGTCGAGCAGGGCGTAGAACTCGCGCCGCGAGACGGGGTCGAGGCCCGAGGTCGGCTCGTCCAGCAGCATCAGCCGCGGCGCGCCGATCAGCGCCTGGGCGAGGCCGACCCGCTGGCGCATGCCCTTGGAGTAGGT
>CAXGVP010000086.1:0-9741 GCA_964013055.1 uncultured Albimonas sp. | reverse complement strand
GGGCAGGCCGGAGACGGCCGAGAGCGCGCCGGCGATGTCCTGCGGCCCCTCGGCGGGCCGCTGGGGGAACAGCGCCGCCCGCAGCGGCGCCAGCGGCCCCGCCAGCGCCACGAACCCCGCGACCCCCATCACCGCCACCACCACCAGCGAGCGCACGTCGCCGCCGCCGACGCGCACCAGCGCGCCGAAGCCGCAGTTCCCCGCCAGCGCCATGCCGTAGCCGAAGGTCAGCCCGCCCAGCACCGAGGCCAGCGGGTTCCAGGCGATCGCGTGGTGGATGGTGGCCGAGAGGTCGATCGCCCCGACCCCCGCCAGCCCCTGCACCGACAGCACCGCCACGCCCAGCGTCACCCCCCACATCCGCAGGCGGGCGCGGTCGCGGCCGAACAGGGCGTGCTCCAGCGCGCCGAGGGTGCAGAAGTTGCCCAGCCGCGCCGCAAGACCGAGCGCGACGCCGCCCAGCAGGCCCGCGAGGGCCGCCAGCGTCTCGTAACCCATGGTGTCCTCCCCTGCGGAGGGTCTCAGCCCTCTTCGTCGGGTCGCCGGTAGAGCCGGTCGAGCAAGCCTACGATCTCCGCCGCCTTCGGGTCGAGGATCGAGTAGAAGATCGCCTGGCCCTCGCGCCGGGCCTGCACCAGCCCCTCGAGCCGCAGCCGCGCCAGCTGCTGTGAGACGGCGGCCTGCCGGGTCTCGAGCAGGGCCTCGAGCTCGGTCACGCTCTTCTCTCCGCCGATCAGGTGGCACAGGATCTGCAGGCGGCCCTCGTGACCCAGCGTCTTCATCAGCTGGGCGGCCTCCTCGGCGCAGGCGACGACCGAGCGGACCGAGGGCGCGGGCGGCGAGACCGTCGTCGGGGCGGTCTCGTCGCTCCCGCCGCCGAAGATCGCGCCGGAGCGCGGGAAGATCGCGTCGGTCACCCTGTCGCCTCCGCCAGCATCTGGTCGAGCAGGCCCCAGAAGAACGCCTCGCCCGCATAGCCCTCGATCCGGCCGGCCTCGACCCCGTCGCGCAGCAGCACGAAGGTGGGCGTGAAGGTCGCCGGACGTTTCAGGAAGATACCGTCGGGCAGAGGATCGTGGATGTCGAGGCGGCGCAGGGGCGCGGCCCGGCCGGCCTCGGTCTTCGGGTAGATCGGCGCGATCTCCTCGTTCCAGCGCCGGCACCAGATGCAGCCGGGTTTCTCGAACATCGCCAGGGACATCGCGGCCTCGCCCGCCCGCGCGCGCGCGCCCGCCCACGCCCCGGCGGCGACGAGGCCCGCCAGCAGCGCGCGGCGCGAGGGGGTCGCGCAAGGAGCGGTGTTCCACAGCCTGTGAATGTGCATTGACGACTCATATGGATATCGAGATATAACGTAGAACGCTGCCGTTCGGCGGGCAAGCAGGACCATGGGAGGGGTCCGGCGAATGCTCCAGATCAGTTTCGGCGGCGCGGCGCTGGCAGGGCTGCTGTCCTTCCTGTCGCCGTGCATCCTGCCGATGACGCCCTTTTATCTCAGCTACATGGCCGGCCTCTCCATGCAGGAGCTGCGCGGCGACGGGCTGGTCGCGCCGGGGGCGCAGCGCCGGCTGATGGGCTCGGCCGTCGCCTTCGCGCTGGGGGTGGTCACGATCTTCGTGCTGCTGGGCCTGGGCGCCACCGCGGCCGGGCGGCTGTTCGTGGAGTGGCGCGAGCCGCTGTCCTATGTCGCCGCCGCGATCCTGCTGGTCTTCGGGCTGCACTTCCTGGGCGCGATCAGGGTCCCGTTCCTCTACCGCGAGGCGCGGGTGCAGAGCCGCTCCGACCCCTCGGGCGTGGCGGGGGCCTATGTGATGGGCCTCGCCTTCGGCTTCGGCTGGACGCCCTGCGTGGGCCCGGCGCTGGCCGCGATCCTGATGGTCGCCTCGGGGATGGAGGAGCTTTGGCGCGGCGGCCTGCTGCTGCTGGTCTACGGCCTCGGGATGACCGCGCCCTTCGTCGTCGCGGCCCTCTTCGCGCGGCCCTTCCTGGGCTGGGTGGCGCGCAACCGCCGCTGGCTGGGCGTCGTGGAGAAGACCATGGGCGTGATGCTGATCGTCTTCGCCCTGCTGATCGCCACCGACCGGGTGAACCTGATCGCCGCGTGGCTTCTCGACCATTTCGACTGGAGCGCGACGCTCTCCTGAGCGTCGGGGAGGACCTGATGATCCGAGCCGCCCTCTTCGCCCTCTTCGCCCTCGCGGCCCTGCCGGCTGCGGCTTCGCCTGTGGGCGACGACGGCCTGCACAAGCCCGACTGGCTGCGCGAGACCTTCAAGGACATCGGCGAGGACCTCGCCGAGGCGACGGCCGAGGGCAAGCGCCTGCTGATCCTCGTCGAGCAGCGCGGCTGCATCTACTGCGCGAAGATGCATGAGGAGGTCTACCCGAAGCCGGAGATCGACGCCCTGATCCGGGAGAAGTTCTTCGTCGTGCAGATCAACATGTTCGGCGCCTCGGAGGTCACCGACCTCGACGGCGAGACGATGACCGAGAAACAGGCCGTGCGCCGCTGGGGCGTGGTGTTCACCCCCACGCTGATCTTCCTGCCGGAGGAGGCGGGCGACGACCTGACCGCCGCGCAGGCCGCCGTCGTCTCGATGCCCGGCGCGTTCGGGGCGGGGACCACCGAGGCGCTGCTGACCTGGGTCGTCGAGCAAGGCTACGAGCGCGAGGAGCTGTTCCAGGAATACCTCGCCCGCCGGCTGGCGGGGAACTGAGGCGGGGGCTCGGTCGATTGTATATGCAGAAAACTATATATACGATTGAAACTAGATCTACACGGCGATAACGTGACGGGAAGAAGATCAGGGAGGATCGCATGACTCGGATCGCAGGGATGCTCGCAACAGGGCTCGCCGCGACGCTGGCCTTTGGCATGGCGTGGGCGGAGACCGCGCCCGGGGCGGGGCAATACGACGACTACGGCGCGATCGCGCAGTCGCTGACCGGCGCGCCGGGCGATGCGGGCGTGGGGGCCAAGGTGATGTCCTCCCGCGCGGAGGGGAACTGCGTGGCCTGCCACCAGGTCTCGGCGCTGGAGGCGGACTTCCAGGGCAACGTCGGCCCCTCGCTCGACGGGGCCGCCGACCGCTGGTCGGAAGCGGAACTGCGCGGCCTGGTCGCCGACGCCAAGCACACGTTCGAGGGCACGGTGATGCCCTCCTTCTACAAGACCGGCCCCTACATCCGCCCCGGCGACGCCTACACCGGCAAGGCCGCGAAGGGAGAGCTGCCCCCGATCCTGACCGCTGCGCAGGTCGAGGACGTGGTCGCCTTCCTGATGACGCTGAAGGAGTGACGGGCCCCCGGCCCGCGCTGAAGGAGTGACGGGCCCCGGCCCGCGCTGAAGGAGTGACGGGCCCCCGGCCCGAAGGGAACCCCGGGCGCGCTGGCGCCCACCGGATTGGGCGCTCCGCCGCCCGGGAGGATCGACGATGAAACTGACGAGACGCGCGCTCCTGGCCTTCGGCGCCGGCGGGCTGGCCGCCGCGGCGCTTCCGTTCCGCGCCATGGCGCGCACCCTGGACGAGGCGATGGCCGCCTTCTCCGGCGGCGCGGCGGCGGGGGAGGGCGGGCTGACCCTGACCGCCCCCGAGATCGCCGAGAACGGCAACACCGTTCCAGTCACCGTCTCCGCCCCCGGCGCGGTCGAGATCGCGATCTGGGCGGCGGGCAACCCCTCGCCCGACGTGGCCACGTTCAGGTTCGGCCCCGCGGCCGGCTCGCAGACCGCCTCGACCCGCATCCGGCTCGCCAAGACCCAGGACGTGGTGGCGATGGCGAAGATGGCCGACGGCAGCGTCGTCAAGGCCCAGACGACCGTGAAGGTCACCATCGGCGGCTGCGGCGGCTGAGCGGACAGGCAGGAGAGAGACCATGGACGGCGTCAAACCCCGCGTGAAGACCCCCAAGTCCGCCTCGGCCGGCGAGGTGGTCGTCATCAAGACCCTGATCTCCCACCCGATGGAGTCCGGGCAGCGCAAGGACAAGGACGGCAACGTCATCCCGCGCCAGATCATCAACCGCTTCACCTGCGAGCTGAACGGCCGGATGGTCGTCGACGTGGCGATGGAGCCGGGCGTGTCGACCAACCCCTACTTCGAGTTCGAAGCGAAGGTCGACGCCTCGGGCGAGTTCCGCTTCGCCTGGTACGACGACGACGGCTCGGTCTACGAGGACGTGAAGCCGATCGAGGTCGCGTGACCCACCCGGACCGCCCGCGCGGGCCCTGGGAGGGGGCGCGCGGGCGGTCCGACCGCAGGGAGGACACCCCAATGAAGAAGACCGCAACGGCCCTGGCCGCGCTTCTGGCGCTGGGTCTCGCGGGGCCGGCCGGCGCCGACCCGTCGCAGGACGCCGAGCTCTCGATCAACGGCGAGGCGCCGCTGATCACCCGCGCCCCCGCGCCCGCCCATCTCGAGGGCGCGCTTCCCGAGCTGATCTCGGGCTGGCTCTACCGCGACGAGGCGACCCGCGCGATGGAGATGGACGATTTCGACAACCCCGCCATGGTGTTCGTCGACCAGGGCCTGGACAGCTGGGCCGAGGTCGACGGCTCGGCCGGCAAGTCCTGCGCCTCCTGCCACGGCGACATCGAGAGCCTGAAGGGCGTGCGCGCCACCACGCCCAAGCTCAACGCCGCCGGCACGCTGTGGTCGGTCGAGGACTTCATCAACGACTGCCGCACCAGCCGCATGGGGGCCGAGGCCTGGGGCTGGACCTCGGACCCGATGGTCAACATGACCGCCGCGATCTCGGTGCAGTCGCGCGGCATGCCGGTGGCGGTCGAGATCGACGGCCCCGCCGCGCCCTACTACGAGCAGGGCCGCGAGATGTACTACACCCGTTACGGCCAGCTCGAGCTGAGCTGCGCCAACTGCCACGAGCAGAACAACGGCAACATGATCCGCGCCGACCACCTCAGCCAGGGGCATACCTCGGGGTTCCCGACCTACCGGCTGAAGACCGCGGGCCTCGTCTCGATGCACAACCGCTTCAAGGGCTGCATCCGCGACACCCGCGCCGAGACCTTCAAGGAGGGCTCGGACGAGTTCCGCGCGCTCGAGCTCTATGTCGCCTCCCGCGGCATGGGCCTGGCGGTCGAGGGCGTCGCCGTCCGTCCCTGACGGGCGCGCGCGTCCCGACCGCCGCTTTCTCGACCCCGTGCGGCGGCCTGCGGGCCGCCGCCGCCCGATCCCCCAACGCCGGACCTCCTTGCGGGTCCGCCCGGAAGACCTGCGCCCGCGCGCCTGGAAGGAGCCTGACCCGATGATCTCACGCCGCGAATTCCTGCAGGCGGGCATGGCGGCCTCGGCCATCGTGGGGGCCTCGGGCTTCGGCGGCTGGTCGCGGCTCGCCGCCCAGCAGGCGCTGACGCAGGACCGGCTGCTGGAGTTCGACGACTTCGGCAACGTCACCCTGGTCCACATCACCGACATCCACGCCCAGACCCAGCCGATCTGGTTCCGCGAGCCCTCGGTGAACTTGGGCGTCGGCGAGGCCAAGGGGCGGGCGCCGCACATCACCGGCGCCGAGTTCCTCAAGACCTTCGGCATCAAGCCCGGCACGCCGGAGGCCTATGCGCTGACCTGCGAGGATTTCGCCTCCATCGCGCGCGGCTACGGCCGGATGGGCGGGCTCGACCGGGTGGCGACGGTCGTGAAGGCGATCCGCGCCGCGCGGCCCGAGGCGCTGCTGCTGGACGGCGGCGACACCTGGCACGGCTCGATGGTCTCGCTGGAGACCAGGGGCCAGGACATGGTCGACGCCATGAACCTGCTGGGGGTCGAGGCGATGACCTCCCACTGGGAATGGACTTTTGGCGCGGACCGCGTGAACGAGATCGTGGAAACGCTGCCGTTTCCGTTTCTGGGCGCGAACATCTTCGATGCCGAGTGGGACGAGCCCGCCTTCGAGCCCTACCGCATCTTCGAGCGGGGTGGCGCCAAGGTGGCCGTGATCGGCCAGGCCTTCCCCTACATGCCCATCGCCAACCCCAAGTGGATGTTCCCCGGCTACTCCTTCGGGATCCGGCAGGAGCGGATGCAGGAGATGGTCGACGAGGTCCGCGCCGAGGGCGCCGACCTGGTCGTCTGCCTCTCGCACAACGGCTTCGACGTGGACCACAAGATGGCCGGCCAGGTGCAGGGGATCGACGTGATCCTCTCCGGCCACACCCACGACGCGATCCCCGAGCCTGCGCTGGTTGGCGAGACCATCATCGTCGCCTCGGGTTCGAATGGAAAATTCGTCTCGCGCGTGGACCTCGACGTCCGCGACGGGCGGATGATGGGCTTCCGCCACAAGCTGATCCCGATCTTCTCCGACGTGATCGCGCCGGACGCCGATATGGCCTCGCTGGTCGACGCGCATCGCGCGCCCTTCAAGGCGTCGCTTGAGGAGGTGGTGGGGCGGACCGAGAGCCTGCTCTACCGGCGCGGCAACTTCAACGGCACCTGGGACGACGTGATCTGCGATGCGATCCGCTCGGAGCGGGACGCCCAGATCGCGCTGTCGCCGGGCGTACGCTGGGGTCCGACCCTGCTGCCGGGCGATCCGATCACCCGCGAGGACATCCACAACGTCACCTCGATGACCTACGGCCGCTGCTATCGCACCGAGATGACCGGCGAGACGCTGAAGACGGTCATGGAGGACGTGGCCGACAACATCTTCAACACCGATCCCTACTACCAGCAGGGCGGCGACATGGTGCGGGTCGGCGGCATGAGCTACCGCATCGACGTCTCGGCCCCGATGGGCTCGCGGATCTCCGAGCTGGCGCTCAGCGACACCGGCGAGGCGATCGAGGCCGGCAAGTCCTACACGGTCGCCGGCTGGGCCTCGGTCAACGAGGGGACCGAGGGCCCGCAGATCTGGGACGTCATCGAAAGCCACATCCGCAAGCTGGGGACCGTCGACCGGGCCCCCTCCGACACCGTCACGGTCGTCGGCGCCTGACCCCATTGACTACGGAGGACCTGACCGCATGAGCGACGACAGCGACAAGGGACCCTCGCGCCGGGGCTTCCTCGGCGCGATGGCCGCGGGCGGGGCGCTCGTGGCCGGAACCGGCGCCGCGCGCGCCGCCTCGGACCCGCTGATCACCGAGGTGCAGCCCTGGAACCAGCTGCTGGGCGAGGGCGTGGACGAGACCCCCTACGGCCTGCCGATCCGCTTCGAGAGCGACGTGGTGCGCCGCGACGTGCCCTGGCTGACCGCGGACCCGATCAGCTCGATCAACTTCACGCCGATCCACGCGCTCGAAGGCACCATCACCCCCCAGGGCTGCGCCTTCGAGCGTCACCACGCCGGCGCCATCGAGCTCGCCAAGCCCGATTACCGGCTGATGATCAACGGCCTCGTCGACCGGCAGATGGTCTTCACCTACGCCGACCTCGAGCGGTTCCCGCGCGAGACGCATGTCTATTTCATGGAATGCGCCGCGAACTCGGGGATGGAGTGGGCGGGCGCCCAGCTCAACGGCTGCCAGTTCACCCAGGGCATGATCCACAACATGGAATACGTGGGCGTGCCGGTGCGCCTGCTGCTGGAAGAGGCCGGCGTGAAGCCCGAGGGCAAGTGGGTGCTGGCCGAGGGCGCCGACGCCGCCGGCATGTCGCGCTCGATCCCGCTGGAAAAGATGCTCGACGACTGCCTGGTGGCCTTCAAGGCCAACGGCGAGGCGCTGCGCAAGGAGCATGGCTACCCCGCCCGCCTCGTCGTTCCCGGCTGGGAAGGCAACATGTGGGTGAAGTGGCTGCGCCGTCTGGAGGTGGGCGACGAACCCTGGGAGCACCGGGAGGAGACCTCCAAGTACACCGACGTGATGGAGGACGGCTCGGCCCGCAAGTGGACCTGGGTGATGGACGCGAAGTCGGTGATCACCTCGCCCAGCCCGCAGGCGCCGATCGTCCATGGCAAGGGGCCGCTGGTGATCACCGGGCTGGCCTGGTCGGGTCGGGGCACGATCGGGCGGGTGGACGTGACCACCGACGGCGGGATCACCTGGCACGAGGCGCGGCTCTCGGGCCCGTCGAATGACAAGGCCCTGCACCGCTTCCATTTCGATGTCGACTGGGACGGGTCGGAGATGATCCTGCAGTCGCGCGCGATCGACTCCACCGGCTACGTGCAGCCCACCAAGGACCAGCTGCGCGCCTTCCGGGGCGAGAACTCGATCTACCACAACAACGGCATCCAGACCTGGCTCGTGACGCCGGACGGAAAGGTTGAGAATGTCGAGATTTCCTGAGCTGACCGCCCTCGCGCTCGCCGCTCTGATCGCGAGCCCCGCCGCCGCCCAGATGGGCCTGGGGCGCGAGGCCACGCCCGATGAGGTCGCCGCCTGGGACATCGACGTGCGCCCCGACGGCCTGGGCCTGCCCGAGGGCTCGGGCGACGTGATGACCGGCGAGCCGCTCTATGTCGAGAAATGCGCCACCTGCCATGGCGACTTCGGCGAGGCGGTCGGCCGCTGGCCGGTGCTGGCGGGGGGCGAGGGCACGCTGGACCGCAAGGACCCGGTGAAGACGGTGGGCAGCTACTGGCCCTATCTCTCGACGGTCTGGGACTACGTCCACCGCGCCATGCCCTTCACCGAAGCGCGCAGCCTGAGCGCCGACGAGACCTACGCCATCACCGCCTACATCCTCTACCTCAACGACCTGGTGGACGAGGACTTCGAGCTCTCGCGCGAGACGTTCCTGGAGGTCGAGATGCCCAACGCGGACGGGTTCTTCCTCGACGACCGCGACCAGGTGGAGGTGGCCGAGTTCTCGAAAGCGCCGTGCATGAGCGGCTGCAAGACCGAGGTGAAGGTCACGAAACATGCCACCGTCATCGACGTGACCCCCGACGACGACGGGACCGAGGTGGCCTCGGAGGAGGAGGCGCCCACCGAGACCGCCGCCACCGAGACTGCCACCGAGACCGCCGCCCCCGCCGGCCCGGATCCGGAGCTGGCGGCGGCCGGCGAGAAGGTCTTCGCCAAGTGCAAGGCCTGCCACCAGGTCGGCGAGGGCGCGAAGAACCGCACCGGCCCGATCCTGAACGGGACCTTCGGCGCCCCGGCCGCCCATGTCGACGGCTTCAAGTATTCCAAGGGCATGCAGGAGGCCGCCGAGGAGGGCGTGGTCTGGGACGCCGAGACCCTCGACGCGTTCCTGGAAAAACCCAAGGCGGTGATCCCCAAGACCAAGATGAGCTTCGCCGGCCTGCGCAAGGCGGAGGATCGCGAGGCGGTCATCGCCTACCTGCAGAGCCTGGGGAACTGAGCCCATGGGCCGCCCTCCGACCAGGCGAGCGCGGCCCGACGCGGCCCTGCCCGGCGTCACCCGGCGCCGGACGCTGGGCCTGCTCCCGGCCGCGGGGGCGGCGCTGCTCGCCCCCGCGGTCTTCGCGCCCGCGCTCGCCCAGGGCCGGCCGCGGGTGGTGGTGGTAGGCGGCGGCCCCGGCGGAGCGACCGCCGCCCGGCGGCTGGCGCGGGACTGCGCGGTGACGCTGGTCGAGCCGAACCCGGTCTACCGCTCCTGCTTCTTCTCCAACCTCGCCATCGGCGGCCATGTGCCGTTCGAGGCGCTGGCCCATGGCTACGACGGCGTGCAGGCCGTCGGAGTGCGGATCGCGCCGCTGCGGGCCACGGGGGTCGACCCCGTCGCCCGCCGGGTGACGCTGGAGGGGGGGCAGGCGCTGGACTACGACCGGCTGGTGCTGGCGCCCGGCCTGTCCTACGTCCCCGACA
>CAXGVP010000085.1:0-9748 GCA_964013055.1 uncultured Albimonas sp. | reverse complement strand
GTGCGGGCAGGTCCTCGCGCCCGCGGCGGGGGCAGGTCCTCACGCCCACGGCGGGGGCGGGTCCTCGCGCCCGCGGCGGGGGCAGGTCCTCACGCCTGCGGCGGGGACGCCGTGCCGCCTCGCCCCCTTCCCCGATCTCGCCGAACCGGCGCATCGCCCGCCCCGGGTCCAAGCCCGCCCGCAGGGCGCCTGTGGGCCGGAGACTCCGGCCCTCGCCGGAAAAACGACACGGGGCCGGAGGCTTGCGCCCCCGGCCCCGCGATCCTGCGCAGGCGAGCGGGTCAGCGGTTGCCGCGGACCAGGCGCTCATACTCGTCGGCGATGCCCACGGCCATCGGGCCCACGTCGAAGCTGTAGTCGCCGATCCGGCCCACCGGGGTGACCTCGGCCGCGGTGCCGGTCAGCCAGCACTGCTCGAAGCTCTCCAGCTCGTCGGGCATGATGTGGCGCTCGATCACCTCGACGTCCTTCTGCTTGAGCAGGTCGATCACCGTCTGGCGGGTCAGACCGTTGAGGAAGCAGTCGGGGGTCGGCGTGTGCACCTTGCCGTCCTTGGTGAAGAAGATGTTGGCGCCCGTCGCCTCGGCCACGTAGCCGCGGTAGTCGAACATCAGCGCGTCCGAGCAGCCCTTGGCCTGCGCCGCATGCTTGGACATGGTGCAGATCATGTAGAGACCGGCCGCCTTGGCGTGGCAGGGGATGGTCTCGGGGCTGGGCCGCTTCCACTTCGAGATGTCCAGCTTCGCGCCCTGGGTCTTCGCGTCGCCGTAGTAGGCGCCCCACTCCCACACCGCGACCGCGAGGTGGACGGGGTTCAGCAGGGCGGCGACGCCCATGTCCTCGCCCGAGCCGCGCCACATCACCGGGCGGACGTAGCAGTCCTTCAGCCCGTTGGCGGCCATCGCGGTGGCCTTGGCCTGCTCGATGTCGTCGATCGTCCAGCGGGACGGGATGTCCATGGCGCGGGCCGAATCCAGCAGGCGCTGGGAATGCTCGCGGCTCTTGAAGATCTGGCCGCCGTAGGCGCGCTCGCCCTCGAAGACCGAGGAGGCGTAGTGGAGCGCGTGGGTCAGTACGTGCACCTTGGCCTCGCGCCAGGGCACCAGCGCCCCGTCCATCCAGATGACGCCGTCGCGATCGTCGTAGGCTCCACCGGCCATGGCCACGTTCCCGTATCCTCGCCGGGGCTCCCCTTGCGGAGCCTCCGGCCCGTTTCGTCGGCGACCCTCCGGCGTTCCGGAAATGTCGCTGCTGCACCGCCGCGAGAAATAATGTTGCTTTCAGGGGCGTGGCGGCGATATAGCAACGCGAACTTGGACAGTCAACAAGGCTGACGTAAAATCCCGCCATGAGCTCAGCAGACACCCCCAGCCGCGCCCGCGGCGCCTCGCCCGGCCCCCAGGGCGCCCGGCCCCCCGCCGCCCGCATGCGCGGCTCGGGCCTGAATCGCGGCGACCAGCTGCTGTTCCTGACCGACGCCCAGCTCCGCCAGGGGGTGGAGCTGATGTTCTTCGCCTATCGCGACATGATCGCCGACGCGGACCGGGTTCTCGAGACAAGGGGTTACGGGCGCGCCCACCACCGCTGCCTGCATTTCGTCTGGCGGCGGCCGGGGATGTCGGTCTCCGAGCTGCTGGACACGCTGAAGGTGACCAAGCAGTCGCTGAACCGGGTGCTGCGCCAGCTGGTCGAGGACGGGATGATCGCCTCGAAGGTCGGCCCCTCGGACCGTCGCCAGCGCCTGCTGACGGTGACGGCCGAGGGAGAGGCGCTTGTCCGCAGCCTGTCGGATGCGCAGAATGCGCGGATGCGGCGCGTGTTCATGGAGGCGGGCGCCGAGGCGGTGCAGGGATTCAAGACGGTGCTCGCGGACATGATCGACGAGGACAGCCGCGAATCGGTGCTGGCGCTGGTCAACGACCAGCCCGGCGCCTGAGCGGGGGCCCATGAACGACGAGACGCCCGGCCTGGTCGAGGCGCCGGCGGCGACGGAGCCGCCCGACGCCCATATCCTGGTGATCGACGACGACGAGCGGATCCGCACGTTGCTCAAGCGCTATCTGGCGCGGTCCGGCTTCTACGTGACCGCGGCGCGGGACGCGGCCCATGCCAGGCGCCTGCTGGAGGGGCTGGAGTTCGACCTGCTGGTGGTCGACGTGATGATGCCGGGCGAGGACGGGATCAGCTTCGCCCGCGCCGTGCGCCCGACGCTGCGGGTCCCGATCCTGCTGCTGACCGCCCGCGGCGAGGCCGAGGACCGGATCGCGGGGCTCGAGGCCGGGGCCGACGACTACCTGGCCAAGCCGTTCGAGCCGCGCGAGCTGCTGCTGCGCATCGGCGCGATCCTGCGCCGCACGCAGCCGGTGGGCCCCCGCCCCGAGGCCCCGCGCACCCTGCAGCTGGGCCCGGTGCGCTACGACGTGGCCCGCGGGGAGCTCTGGCGCGGCGACGAGCAGGTGCGCCTGACCACGACCGAGAGCGCGCTGATGAAGATCTTCGCGCGCACCCCGCACGAGCCGGTGGACCGCCAGACCCTGCTCGCCGAGATGGACGACGCCCAGGAGCGCGCCGTCGACGTCCAGGTCACCCGCCTGCGCCGCAAGATCGAGGCCGACCCCAAGGCCCCGCGCTACCTGCAGACGGTGCGCGGCTCCGGCTACATGCTGGCCCCGGACTGAGGGCCGGGCTCCCCGGCCCATAGGCGCCCTGCGGGCGGGCTTGGGCCTGCTGCAGGCGGCGCGACCGCCTCCCGCCGCGCGCCGGGCGTCCCGGTCGAGAGAGGCCCCGGGTCAGGCCCGGGGCGCCCCCATGGGGCGACGGGGGCCCGGACAGGCGAGTCGGGCCGCCGCTCGCAGCTCGCGAAGCGAGCCGCCGAAGGCGGGCCTGGCCTTCCCGCCGAAGGCGGGCCTCGCCTTCCCGCCGAAGGCGGGCCTCGCCTCGAGGCGCGGGACGAGCTGGCCGGGACGCTTGCCGGAGGCCGGCCAGAGGCCGGACCAGCCGGTCGGCTCGGCGGATGCCGGCGGCGTCGCCCCCGGCCCTGCGCCGGCCGTTCCACCCGACGCCTGCCGCTGGAAACGGCGCCCACAGGTCCTGACGCCAGCCATGCGCCGCGAGCCGAACGCTCCCCCCAGAGCGCACCAGCCGTCGCGGCGCCGCCCGGGCGGCCGTCAGGCCGCCTGGGCTATGGCAGGGGGCGCCTCGGGCAGGCCCAGCTCGGGAGCCATGCGGCGGATGGCGGACCACATGCCGGCGCGGAACTGCTCGGGCCCGAAGCCCTGGGCGTGGGCCGCGACGCGCTCGGGATCGAGGCCGGGCTCCATCTCCGTCTCGAAACGGCGCATGCAGTCGGCCAGGCTCTCGGCGGTCTGGGCGTCGAAGAGCAGGCCCGAGACCCCCTCCTTCACCGTGTCCAGCGCGCCGCCCCGGCCATAGGCCAGCACCGGGCGGCCGCAGGCCATCGCCTCCAGAGGCACGATTCCGAAGTCCTCGACGCCCGGGAACAGCAGGGCCCGGCAGGAGTGGTAGAGGGCCCGCATCTCCCCGTCCGGCACCCGGCCGAGGAACTCGACGCCGGGCCCTGCGAGCTTCTTCAACCGCTCCATCTCCGAGCCGGAGCCCACGATCTTCAGCCGCCGGCCCAGCAGCTTGCAGGCCTCGATGGCGAGGTCGGCGCGCTTGTAGGGGACCAGCTCCGACAGGAACAGGTAGGGCGCGTCGGGGCCCGGCGCGGGGGCCGAGCGGTAGGCCTCGAGGTCCACGGGCGGATGCACCACGTCCGACTCGCGCCCCCAGCAGCGCATCACGCGCCGGGCCACGAAGGAGGAATTCGCCACGTAGCGGTCGACCCGGTTCGAGGCCGCCACGTCCCAGATCCGCAGCTTGTGGCTGACCACGGTCCACATCATCCGCATCGGCCAGTTCAGCCCCTCGCGGTAGGCGTGGTACTGGTCCCAGATATACCGCATGGGCGAATGCGTGTAGCACAGGTGCGGCGTGTCGGGGTTGCAGATCACGCCCTTGGCCGGACCGCTCTCCGAACTCAGCACCAGGTCGTAAGAAGACAGATCCAACTGCTCCAGTGCATAGGGCATCAGGGGCAGGTATTTCTGGTAGTGCCTTTTCGCGCCCGGCAGCCGCGCGATGAAGGTCTCGCGGATCGTGTGGCGCCGCAGCAAGGGGCTCAGCTTCTCGCGGTCGCAGACATGGGTGTAGATGTCGGCGTCGGGGAACATCAGGCAGAGCTGCTCGAGCACGCGCTCCCCGCCCCGCATCCCGACCAGCCAGTAGTGGATGATGGCCACGCGCATCCGCGGTCTTCCCTCGTTCGGAAACGAAAACGCCGGAGCCGATGGCTCCGGCGGACGGGCCTCGCCGCGAGGTCGCGGCTGCGCCGAATGGGTCGATCAGCGGCCGGTGGGCCGCACGATCACCAGGGCGGTGCGCAGCATCACCCACAGGTCGAACCCCGGCGCCATGCGGCGCAGGTATTCGATGTCCAGCGAGACCCGCTGGGCGTAGCTGACGTCGTTGCGCCCGGACACCTGCCACAGGCCGGTGATGCCGGGCTTCATCGCGCAGTAGACCGAACGGGCCGGGCCGTAGAGCTCGGTCAGCTCGTCGTCGGGCACCGGGCGCGGACCGACGAAGGACATCTCGCCCCTCAGCACGTTCCACAGCTGCGGCAGCTCGTCGAGCGAGGTCTTGCGCAGGAAGTTTCCGACCGCGGTGATCCGCGGATCGTCGGTCAGCTTGCGGGTCGCGGCCCATTCCGCCGCGGCCTCGGGATTCTCTGCGAGGTGGCGGGCCAGCCGCTCCTGCGCGTCACGCACCATGGTGCGGATCTTCCAGCAGCGGAACGGCTTGCCGTTCCGCCCGGTCCGGACATGCCCGAAGAACGGCGCCCCACCGTCCCGGGCCCAGACCATCGCCGCGAGCGTCAGCACCACCGGCGCGACGATCGGGACCAGAGCCAGAGCGATCACCATGTCCATCAGACGCTTGCCGCCAGCCTCATACGCGCCACGTACCGACGCGTAAGACCTGCGGGGCGGCAACGCATCCGCAGCATAGAAGTGATCGTCCGCATTCACATGCTTCATCACATCCCCACTCATCCCGGAATTCGAATTCGAACTCCGCCGGCACTTCGCCCGGAGACTTGGATTCCGGGCCATCCCTCACACACGCCCTAGTATGGGCGCCCGCTGCGTGAACTCAATGGAAAATTTGCTATTAACGTTGTCTTAACCGTGCGGCCTGTTTGCCGCAGGGCGCGAAAGTGCACGTTTCGACTTAGGATTTCGCCTTAACGCCAAGCGACAGCGGTGCTAACACCTGAGCGCCGGCCGAGGGGCGCCATGTGTTGCGGCGCAGCAAAAAGAAGAGGGCTCGCCCATGAGAATTTCCGCCGTTCTCGCGGTTCTGGCGCTGGGAGGCTGCGGTCTCGTCTACACCGCGCCGAACGTCTACGAAGTGGGAGACGGGCGCGGCTTCGCCTCCGATTCCTCCGCCGACGTCCAGGTGATTCCGATGACCTTCGAGACGGCGCTGGAGGCGAACCTGACCGCCTACGTGCCGCAGCGCCTGCCGGATTCGTTCCGTCCGCAGCCCAACGGCTCGCCCGGACGAGTCGGCGCCGGCAACGTCTCGATGCCCGACCTGCCGGACATCGACGCGATCTCCACCGGCTCCGCCCCGGACTTCGAGCTTCCGCCCACCGCCACCTCGCTCCAGCAGCCCGCCGGCGACGTGCCGGTGAACCTGCCCGACCCGATCGAGCAGACGCCCTACCGCATCGGCGTCTCGGACGTGGTGCTGCTGTCGACCAACACCTCCGCCGCCACGCTCGAGGACGTGCCCTCCCTGCTCAACGCCCAGTCCTCGCGCCAGGGCTACGTGGTGCAGGACGACGGCGCCATCGCCATCCCCGACGTGGGCCGGGTGCGCATCTCGGGCATGACCATCGAGGAGGCGGAGGCCGAGATCTTCCAGGCCCTCGTCGCCCAGCGCCTCGACCCGTCCTTCAGCCTCGAGATCGCCGAGTTCAACTCGCAGCGCGTCTCGGTGGGCGGCGCGGTGCGCGCGCCGCGGGTGCAGTCGATCTCGCTCAAGCCGCTGAGCCTGACCGAGGCGCTGCAGCTGGCCGGCGGCGTCGACTCGGAGGATCTGGACTACGCCGTGGTCCGCCTGTTCCGCGACGGCCAGGTCTACCAGGCGCCGGTGCGCGCGCTCTACGGCTCCGACGCGCTGACCGACGTGCAGCTGCAGGACGGCGACGCGATCTTCGTCGACGCCGACTACGACCTGACCCAGGCACGCGCCTACTTCGAGGAGCAGCTGCGCCTGCGGCAGTTCCAGCTGCAGGAGCGCGAGTTCGAGTTCCAGAAGCGCCGGGCCGAGATCGACGACGCCCAGTATGCGGTGACGCTGGCCGACTTCGAGCTGCGCAAGGCCCAGCTGCGCCAGCAGATCAACCAGATGCGGGTGCAGATCGGCCAGTACGAGCTGGCGCGCAACAACGACGCCCGCTCCGAGGCGCAGGCCCAGCGCCAGGCCTTCCAGGACCGGGTGTCGCTGGGCGCGGTGCGTCGCGACTTCGTCTACACGGCCGGCGAGCTGCGCAGCCTGACCCGCACGCCGCTGCCGTTCGAATCGCGCTCGAACCTGGCGGACATCCTGCTGGGCGTGGGCTCGCCGAACATCCAGTATGCGGACTACGAGGAGATCTATGTGATCCGCATGAACCTGACGCCGGCGGCGCCGGGTTCGGTGACCGCCTATCGCCTGGACGCCTCCAACGCGGCGAGCCTGTCGACGGCGACGGTGTTCGAGATGCGGCCCAACGACATCGTGTTCGTGGCCGAGCAGCCGATCACCTCCTGGGGCCGCACGATCAACCAGCTGGTCCCCAACCTGATCGGCCAGGCCGCCTCGCTGGCCAACGCCGCCAACTGATCCGGACGCGGCGGGCTCCCCCGGGGGCCCGCCGCAATCCCCTTCGCGACGGTCGCGCGCCCGACTCTCATAGACGATCCTCAAGGGAGCCCGGGCTTGCCGACGGTTTCGATCCTCATGTCCGTCTACAATGGCGCGGATTACCTCGACGAAGCGATCGAGAGCATCCTCGCCCAGACGTTCCGGGACTTCGACTTCATCATCGTCGACGACGGCTCGACCGACGGGTCGCTGGCCATCCTGCAGCGCCACGCCCGCAACGATCCCCGCATCCGCCTCATCTCGCGGCCCAACAAGGGCCTGGCGGCGTCGCTCAACGAAGCGGCCGCCGCCGCGGGGGACTCGCCGCTGCTGGCCCGCATGGATTCGGACGACATCGCGCTTCCGCAGCGGCTTGAGCTGCAGGTGGCCGCGATGCGGTCGGATCCGGAGCTGCTCGCGCTGGGCGCCAACATCGAATACATCGACCAGGACGGCCGCCCGCTTCTGACCTCGCGTCAGCCGCTGGATACGGCCGGGATCGACGACTACCAGTTCCGGTCGATGATGGCCGGGATGTTCCATCCGACCGTCGTGATGCGGGCCGAGGCCTTTCACGCCGTCGGCGGCTATCGCGCCGACCTTCGGCAGTCGCAGGACATCGACCTATGGCTGCGCATGTCCGAGATCGGTCGACTGGGCAATCTGCCCGACGTCCTCCTGCGCTATCGGCAGCACGTCGACAGCGTCGGGTTCCGCAGCACCCTGCCCCAGCGACAGACGGCATGGCGGGCGCTCGCCGAAGCGGCCGAGCGACGCGGGCGACCTTTCGACAAACCCTGCCCCGAAGCGCAGGAGACCGGGCCCGCGGACCCATTGAGAGAGCTCTACCGCCGCTGGGGCTGGTGGGCCTACTTGTCCGGCAACTTGGGCACGGCGCGGCACTACGCCCGACGCATTGCGCTCGGCGGCCTGCCGACACTGCGCGACCTGAAGCTGCTGGCGCTGTCGCACCTCGGCTGGCTGAGGCGCTGAACGCGCCCTCAGCGTAGTTTCGGGGGGCGGGTCGGGTCCATGCCGGGGGCGGCGCCGGGGGTGGCGGGGGTCTCGGGCTCGGGGATCTCGAAGCCGAGGCCGGCGCGACGGGCGGCGGCCATCGCCGGGGCGTCGGAGGGGGCGAAGAAGATCTCCAGCGCGGTCTCGGGCGACGCGAGGCGCGCGCTCTCGGAGATCGCCAGGACCACGGCGCGGCGGCGAGCCTCGGCGGCGGCCTCGAGCGCGCGGCCCCCGCTCGGGGCGCCGCTGGCGCGTTCGCACAGGGCCAGGGCCAGGCGCGCGCCCTCGGGCGTCCGGGCCGAGACCAGCCACGCCTCGGCCAGCCACCCGCCCAGCGCCGCCAGCTTCGCGTCGAGCGCCGAGATCAGCGCCTCGGATGCGCCGCGAGGGGCGGCCAGGGCGCTGATCCGACCCTCCGCGTCCCGCGCCTCGGCGGCGGAGACCTGGGCCATCCAGTCCAGCGCCTCGGCGGCGTGGAACAGCTCCGACGGCGCCACGCCCGGGTTCACCGCCAGGTTCACCCCCCGCCCGGTCAGCATCCCGATCAGGGCCCGGCCCGGGACCTCGGCGTAGTCCTCGCCGCCGCCGAAGGCCGCCAGCCGCGCCTCGTCGTCGAAGGCGAGCGCGGTGGGCCCGGCCTCCAGCTCCAGCAGCAGGGGCGAGAGGGCGCCGTCGGGGCCGGGGGCCTCCTTCAGCAGCAGGCACAGGCGGGCGTTGAGCAGCGCGTCGATCACCCGGCCGTCCGCGACGTCCCCCCCGGCGAGGCGCATGGCGCGGTCGAGCGGGGTCTCGGGGGCGTCGGTCATCGCGGGGTCTCCCTGGCTGCGGCTGGCCTTCGTGTCGGCCCTGCGGGCGCGGCAGTCAATGGGGCGGCCCGGCGCGAGCCGGCGGGCGCTCCGGCCCGGACCATGCCCACGTCGCGTCCATCGCCCCCGCATCCGCCAGGCCGGCGCCCGGCGCTACGGTCGGGAGAGGCCCCGGGTCAAGCCCGGGGCGCACCGGGGGCGGGGGGCGCGCTCCAGAGATATGCGGGCGCCTGCGGCCGCCCGGGGAGGCCGTCAGTCGGCCAGCGCCGCGGCCGCGGTCGGGGGCAGGCCGCGCGCCAGGATCCAGTCGCCGACCAGGCGGTGCACCGCCTCGGCCTCCAGGTCGCGCAGCAGCATGTGCCAGCCGGTGGAGACCCAGGCGAACTCCTTGGGGCCGGGCAGCCGCTCGAAAGCGGCGCGGACCGAGCGCTCGGGCACCACCTGGTCGTGCGCGCCATGCACCACCAGCGTGTCGATCCGGTCCCCGGGCGCGGCCTCCCAGGCGCGGTCCATCAGCCGGATCAGGCCCAGGAACTCCCGCGACGAGGGGTTGGCGTAGTGCAACGGATCGGCCGACAGGGCGCGCAGCATCTCGATGTTGTCCGAGGGATAGATCGTCACCGGGCTGGCGCGGGCCGAGAAGCGCTGGTCGGGCATGATCTGCGCCGCCGTCCAGGCCGAGGCGCGGAACAGCGGGTTCATCGTCTCGCCCCCCCAGACCGCGGGCGCCAGCAGCACCAGGCCGGCGACGCCGGGCAGCCGCCCCTCGCCGGCCGCGGCCAGCGCCACGCCGCCGCCCATCGAATGGCCGGCCACGAACAGCGGCAGGTCCGGATGGCGCGCCTGCACGTCGCGCGCGGCGGCGGCGAGGTCGTCGATCAGCGCCTCGGCCCCCGGCCAGCGCCGGTTCGAGGCGTTGCGCCCGAAGCCGCGCTGGTCGTAGGCGTAGACCT
>CAXGVP010000084.1:0-9905 GCA_964013055.1 uncultured Albimonas sp. | reverse complement strand
CCCCCAAGGTCACCCCCGCAGGGTCGTCGCCCTTGGCGACCGCCGCGCGGCGGCGGCGCTCACCCGTCGAGGAAGGCGCGCACCTGGCCGAACACGTCCTCGAACATCGCGGGGGTCAGCACCCCGGTGTTGGTGTTGTAGCGCGAGCAATGGTAGCTGTCGAAGACCGTCAGCCGCCCCACCTCGTGACGCGCGGCATGGCCGAAGGGATGGTCCTTCAGCTTCGCCCCCAGCGCCCGGATCACGCTGTCATGGCTGATCCGCCCGAGGCAGACGATCGCCCGCAGCCCCTCCAGCGCCTCGATGCGCGCGGCCAGGAACCGCCGGCAGGTGTTGATCTCGGCCCCCACCGGCTTGTTCTGCGGCGGCACGCAGCGCACCGCGTTGGTCACCATCGCCCCGTGCAGCTGCAATCCGTCGTCCGGCGAGGCCTGGAACTCCCCCGACGTGAAGCCGAATTTCCCCAAGGTCGCATAGAGCAGCCCCCCGGCGAAGTCGCCGGTGAACGGCCGCCCCGTGCGGTTGGCGCCCGAGACGCCGGGCGCCAGCCCCACCACCAGCAGCCCCGCGTCGGGATCGCCGAAGCTCGAGACCGCGCCGTTGAACCAGTCGGGCTCGCGCGCGCGGACCTCCTCGCGATAGGCGACGAGACGGGGGCAGAGGGCGCAGTCGGCCGGCGCCTCGGGCGGCGCGGGCGGCAGCGCTGGGGCGCTTCGGCTCATGGCTTGGGGATCCGTCGACGGAAGGAGAGGCGGATCGCCGGGCGGGTCGGCGAAGGAAGCGGCGGAGGGGAGGGCCGGAAACCGAAACGGCCCGCGCTGCTCGGGCGCGGGCCGCTTCGGGATCGGCGGGCCGATCAGGCGTCGTCTTCGGCGTCGACCGTGTCGGGCGCGCGCACCGGGCGGGGCGGGCGGCCGATGATCTCCTTGAGCTCGTCGAGCTCGATGAAGTTGTCGGCCTGGCGGCGCAGGTCGTCGGCGATCATCGGCGGGCTGGTCCGGATGGTCGAGACCACCGAGACCCGCACGCCCTTGCGCTGGATGCCGGCCACCAGCGGGCGGAAGTCGCCGTCGCCGGAGAACAGCACCATGTGGTCGATGCGGTCGGCCATCTCCATGGCGTCGACCGCCAGCTCGATGTCCATGTTGCCCTTGATCTTGCGCCGCCCGGTGGAGTCGGTGAACTCCTTCGCCGGCTTGGTCACCATCGAGAAGCCGTTGTAGTCGAGCCAGTCGACCAGCGGGCGGATCGGGGAATACTCCTGATCCTCGACCAGGGCGGTGTAGTAGAACGCCCGCACCAGCTTGCCGCGGCGCATGAACTCGTTGCGCAGAAGCTTGTAGTCGATGTCGAAGCCCAGGGCTTTCGCGGCGGCGTAGAGGTTTGACCCGTCGATGAAGAGGGCCAGACGTTCGTCACGGTAGAACATGCAATCTCCTTCGCCGCGAACCGCGTGCCTGTCAATGTCTCCGCCCCCAGCAGGGCGAATCGGTTCCGGCAGGTCGAGCGGAGCCTTTCGCCAAGCACGAACAGGATGCAACCATCGGGCCCGCGAAATCGACCGCATTTCGCGCATTCGACGCGCGATTCACGCCGGGACGTGCATTTTTGATCCGCTCGCGACCGTAAGGGAGCGTTGGTTTCACGCTGAATTGTTAACCCTTGGGGCAACGTCAGGCCGCCTGCGCTCGGGCGTACCCATATGAACGACAAGTCAACTGCATGGGCGCCTTATTAATCGGCGCCGGAGCGTACCATCTGCTTGATGGTTTGCGTTTCCGACACTCGGAAAGAAAATGTCTTGACGCGAGGGTCCGCCCGGATGCGGGATGCGGGCTCGCGCGCTCGCGCTCCATAGCTGCGCACCCGCAGGACCGCCCCGGCCGGAGGGCGCGTCCCGGTCGACGCGTCGAATTCTCGCCGCGCGCGCCCTTGCGCATCCCCTCGGCAAGGCATAGTAAGGCGGTTCTCCCGAAACGCCTGCCGGAGACGACTTCATGGCCCGCGTCACCGTCGAGGATTGCGTCGACAAGGTTCCCAACCGGTTCGATCTGGTTATGCTCGCCGCCCATCGTGCGCGCGAGATTTCCACCGGCGCCGAGATCACCATCGACCGCGACAACGACAAGAACCCGGTCGTCGCCCTGCGCGAGATCGCCGACCAGACCCTCACCCCCGACGATCTCGAGGAAGGGCTGATCCAGTCGCATCAGCGCCACATCGAGGTCGACGAGCCCGAGGACGACGAGATGGCCCTGCTGATGGGCGGCGGCGAGGTGGATGCGCCCGTCGACGACGTCTCGGAGGAGCAGCTGCTCCGCGCCCTGATGGCCGAACAGGCGGAAAACAAGGGCTGAGGACGCGACCCCGCCCCGGTCCTCCGGGGCGGCTCCAGGGGGAGGACGATGTGGGCGACGGCTTCATCCGACAGTTCGAGCTCGTCGAGAGGGTCCAGGCCTACAACCCCAACACGGACGAAGGTCTGCTGAACGCGGCCTACGTCTTCGGCGCCAAGGCCCACGCCCCCCAGAAACGCGCCAACGGGGAGCCCTACTGGGGCCACCCCGTCGCGGTCGCCGGCATCCTGACCGAGCTCAAGCTCGACGACGCCACCATCGCGACCGCCCTGCTGCACGACACGATCGAGGATTGTCCCGGCGTCACCTACGCCACCATCGCCGACCATTTCGGCGAGGAGATCGCGGACCTCGTCGACGGCGTCACCAAGATCTCCAAGCTCAAGCTCTCCTCCAAGGAGACCGAGCAGGCCGAGAACCTGCGCAAGCTGCTGATGGCGATGTCCAAGGACGTGCGCGTCCTGCTGGTCAAGCTCGCCGACCGGCTGCACAACATGCGCACCATCCAGTTCCTCAAGCCCGAGAAGCAGGAGCGCAAGGCCCGCGAGACCATGGAGATCTATGCGCCCCTCGCCGGCCGCATGGGCATCCAGAGCCTGCGCGACGAGCTCGAGGACCTCTCCTTCCAGGTGCTGAACCCGCGGGCGCGCGATTCGATCATCCGCCGCTTCGGCCAGCTGAAGCGAGAGACCGGCGACGTGATCCCCCAGATCCTCGAGGATCTGCAGACCGTTCTGGCGGTCGAGGGGATCGAGGCCGAGGTCTCGGGCCGCGAGAAACGCCCCTACGCCATCTGGCGCAAGATGGAGGAGAAGGGGCAGGAGTTCTCGCGCCTCTCCGACATCTACGGATTCCGCCTGATCTGCCGCACCGAGTCCGACTGCTACCGGGCGCTGGGCGCCGTGCACCGGCGCTGGAAGACGGTGCCGGGGCGGTTCAAGGATTATATCTCGACGCCCAAGACCAACGGCTACCGTTCGATCCACACCACCGTCTCGGGGCGCAACGCCAAGCGGGTCGAGGTGCAGATCCGCACCCGCGAGATGCACGAGGTCGCCGAGACCGGGGTCGCCGCGCACTGGGCCTACAAGGACGGGCAGCGCGCCGAGAACCGCTTCACCGCCGACCCCTTCGCCTGGCTGCGCCAGCTGACCGACGACTTCCGCAACGCCGAGAAGCCGGACGAGTTCCTCGAGCACGTCAAGCTCGACATGTTCCAGGACCAGGTGTTCTGCTTCACGCCGAAGGGCCGGGTCGTCACCCTGCCCCGGGGGGCCACGCCGATCGACTTCGCCTACAACATCCACACCCGCATCGGGGACTCTTGCGTCGGCGCCAAGATCGACGGGCGGCGCGCGCCGCTGTCGACCCGCCTGCGCAACGGCCAGACGGTGGAGATCATCCGCGCCGAAGCCCAGCGCCCGCAGCCGGTGTGGGAGCAGATCGCCGTCACCGGCCGCGCCAAGCAGGCGATCCGCCGGGCGCTGCGGGCGGAACGGCGCGAATCCGACGTGCGCATCGGCCGGGGGATCGTGCAGGCGGCGTTCGAGCGGGCGCAGAAGGCCCTGACCCGCAAGGCGCTGACGCTGGCGGCCGAGAAGCTCAACCACGACGGCCCCGACGACCTGCTGCAGGCGGTGGGGGCGGCCGAGGTCTCGGCCACCCAGATCCTGACCGCGCTGTTCGGGCGGGAGGGCGACTTCGACGCGCCGCTGCGCCCCGCCGCGCCGGGCGACAGCTCCCGCCTGCCGGTGACGGGCGTGTCGCGCGCGCGCAAGGTCAAGTTCGGGGAGTGCTGCCAGCCCGTCCCCGGCGACCGCATCGTGGGCATCGCCGAGAAGGGCAAGGGCGTCACCGTGCACGCCATCGACTGCCCCGTGCTCGCCGACTACGAGGAGACGCCCGAGGCCTGGGTCGACCTGCGCTGGGACCCCGAGACCGCCTGGACCCAGCCGCACCAGACCTCGCTGACCGTGGTCTTCGCCAACCAGACCGGGGCGCTGGCGCGCGTCTGCACGGTGATCGCGGAGCTGAACGCCGACATCGCCCACCTGGAGCTGATCGAGCGCAAGCCGGATTTCTATCGCGCCCGCATCGACCTGGAGGTGCGCGACGTGAAGCATGTCTCGCAGGTGGTGACGATGCTCAACGCCCAGACCCAGGTGCACGAGGCCGCCCGCCTGACGCCCGGCGCCGGCGCGCCCGCCAGCCGCCCCGCCCCCCTGCCCGCCGGGCCGGTGGTGCGCATGGCCGGGCCGGAGGAGCCGGCCGAGCCCTCGGGCGCCCGCACTCCGGGCTCGGCCCGCGGACGGGCGGGCGCGCCCGCCGGGGGCGGCTGAGCCCATGTTCCGCCGCCGCGACCCGCTTCCGTTTCGCGACCGGTTCCGGGAATTCCTGTCCCCGCGCAAGGGCTGGCAGCGGGGCTACCGCTACCTCGGCAAGCGGATGCAGCGGCTGCCCGACACGCCGCACCGCATCGCGCTGGGCTTCGCCTGCGGGGTCTTCGCCTCGTTCACGCCGTTCTTCGGCTTCCACTTCGTGATCGCCGCGGCGCTGGCCTTCGTGCTGCGCGCCAACATCCTGGCCTCGGCCACCGGCACCTTCGTGGGCAACCCGCTGACCTTCCCGATCATCGCCGGCGCCTCGTTCTGGATGGGGCGCCGGATCACCGGCATCCATTTCGCCGAGCCCTACCACGGCTGGACCTTCGGCTGGCTGTGGGACAACCTGGACGCGATCTTCGTGCCGTATCTGGTCGGGGGGCTGCTGCCGGGGCTGGGCGCCTCGATCGCCTTCTACGCGGTGATGCGCCCGATGATCGCCGCCTACCAGAACCGCCGCCGCTCGAAGCTGATGGCCGTCGCCAAGGAGCGGGTGCGCCTGGCCCATGAGCGGCGCCGCGCGGCGAAGGAGGCCAAGCAGGCCGCCAAGGCCGCCCCGATCCGCCGCGCCGGCGATCCGGCGAGCTGAACCTCTGGCGGGCGGCGGCGCGGCGCGCTCTGGTCGCGCCCGAAGGCCGCTCGGCGTCAAGACATCGTCGCCGCGGGCGCCTATGCTGCGCGCGACCGACTCTGCGAAAAGGACCCGCGCGATGACCCTGGCGAAGCCTCTCGGCCGACTGCGGCTGGGCGTGAACATCGACCACGTCGCCACCATCCGCAACGCCCGCGGCGGCGCGCATCCCGACCCGATCAAGGCCGCCAAGATCGCCGAGGCCGCGGGCTGCGACGGCATCACCGCCCACCTGCGCGAGGATCGCCGCCACATCACCGACCCCGACATCGAGGCGCTGGTGGAGGCGCTGAGCGTGCCGCTGAACTTCGAGATGGCCGCCACCGACGAGATGCAGGCCATCGCCCTGCGCCACCGCCCCCACGCGGTCTGCATCGTCCCCGAAAAGCGCGAGGAGCGCACGACCGAGGGCGGGCTCGAGGTGGCGAAGGAGGAGAACCGGCTCGCCCATTTCATCGCGCCGCTGCGCGAGGCGGGCTGCCGCGTCTCGATCTTCATCGCCGCCGACCAGCGCCAGATCGAGGCCGCCGCCCGCATCGGCGCCCCGGTCATCGAGCTGCACACCGGCGCCTACACCGACGCCCACAACGAGGGCCGCTTCGAAGAGCGCGACGCCGAGCTGGAGCGCCTGCGCGAGATGTCGGCCTTCGCGACCTCGCTTGGCCTCGAGGTCCACGCCGGCCACGGGCTGACCTACGACACGGTGAAGCCCGTCGCGGCCTTCCCGGAGGTGATGGAGCTCAACATCGGCCACTATCTGATTGGCGAGGCGATCTTCTCGGGCCTCGACAGCGCGATCCGGCGGATGCGGGCGCTGATGGACCAGGCCCGGCAGGAGGCGTTCGGAGAAGGCGCCGCGTAGGGCGCATTTCAATGCGCCATGGATGAGCGGAGGGCGGACCGGCGCATTGAAATGCGCCCTACCCCTCCGCCAGCCTGCGGGCGAGGGCGCGGTGCCTTTCGACCTCGGCCTCGAAGCCGTCCAGGACGATGCGGCCCTCGCGCACCACGGCGCGGCCCTCGACATAGGTCTCGCGGGCCCTGGCGTCGGCGCAGAGGAGCAGGCCCGCCAGCGGGTCCCAGCCGCCGGCCTGCGCCAGCCCGTCGGTCGCGAACACCGCGAAATCGGCGCGCTTGCCGACCGTGAGCGAGCCGAGGTCGTCCCGCCCCAGCACCTTCGCGCCGCCGAGCGTGGCGATCTCCAGCGCCTCGCGGGCGCTCATCGCATCGGCGCCGCGGGAGACGCGCTGCAACAGCATGGCCTGGCGCGCCTCGCCCAGCAGGTCGCCGGAGTCGTTCGACGCCGAGCCGTCGACCCCCAGGCCCACCTTCACCCCCGCATCGCGCATGGCGCGGACCGGGGCGATGCCGCTGCCGAGCCGGCAGTTGGAGCAGGGACAGTGTGCGACGCCGGTGCCGGTGCGCGCGAAGAGGGCGATCTCGGAGGCGTCCAGCTTCACGCAGTGGGCGTGCCAGACGTCCTCTCCGGTCCAGCCCAGCCCTTCGGCGAAGTCGCCCGGGCGCTGGCCGAATTTTTCCAGCGAATAGGCGATGTCCTCGTCGTTCTCCGCGAGGTGGGTGTGCATCATCACCCCCTTGTCGCGGGCCAGCAGCGCCGAATCCCGCATCAGCCCCGGCGAGACCGAGAACGGCGAGCACGGCGCCACCCCCACCCGGATCAGCGCGCCGGCGCGCGCGTCGTGATGGGCGTCGATCACCCGGATGCAGTCCTCGAGGATCGCCGGCTCGGGCTCGCACAGCGCGTCGGGGGGCAGGCCGCCGGCGCTCTCCCCCACGCTCATCGAGCCGCGCATCGCGTGCAGGCGCACGCCCAGGCGCAGGGCGGCGTCGATCTCGTCCTCGAGCCGGGCGCCGTTGGGAAAGATGTAGAGGTGGTCGGACGACAGGGTGCAGCCCGACAGCGCCATCTCCGCGAGGCCGATGAGGGCGGAGGAGTGGATCTCCTCCGGCCCCATGCGGCTCCAGATCGGGTAGAGGGACTGCAGCCAGCCGAACAGCAGCGCGTCCTGGCCTGCGGGGACGGCGCGGGTCAGGGTCTGGAACAGGTGGTGGTGGGTGTTCACCAGGCCCGGGATCACCACGCAGCCGGCGGCGTCGAGGATCTCGTCGGCCTCGGCCGGCAGCGTCGCGGTGGGCCCCACCGCCTCGATCACCCCGTCGCGGGCGAAGAGGCCGCCGTCCGCGATCTCTCGCCGCCCCTCGTCCATCGTGGCCAGAACCCGCGCGTGGCGGACGAGAAGCGTGCCCATGTTCAGGCCCTCTGCATCGCGAGGCGGGCGGCGAGCGCCAGGAAGATGGTCCCCGTCGCCGCCTGCATCGCCTGGCTCATGCGGCGGGAGCGCGCCAGCGCCCGCCCGATGTGGCCGGCGGAGAGCCCCACCGCGCCGTTGATCGCCATGCCCCCGATCCCCAGCACCGCGCCGAAGACCAGGAACTGGGCGAGGATCGGCCCCGCCTCGGGCCGCACGAACTGGGGCACCAGCGCCAGCACGAATATCCCTACCTTGGGGTTCAGCAGGTTCACCAGCAGCCCGGTGCGGAACGCCGCCGCCGGCGACATCGCCCGGGCCGACGGGCCCTGCCCGATGCCGTGCCCGCGCCAGAGGTCCCGGAAGGCCGAGAGCGCCAGCCACGCCAGGTAGGCGACGCCGGCCCAGCGCACGACCTCGAAGGCCAGCGGATGGGCGGCCATCAGCGCGGCCAGCCCCACCCCCGCCGCCGTCGCGTGCACCAGGCTGCCGGCCGAGATCCCGGCCGCCGCCGCGATCCCCGCCGCCGGTCCCGACCGCGCCCCCTGGCCGAGGCAGAACAGCATGTCCGCCCCGGGCGTCAGGTTCAGCGCCAGCGCGACGGGAACGAACAGCGCGAGCGTCTCGGGCGCGACGGGGAGGGTCATGGCAGGCTCCTGCGGCTTGGCGGCTTCCGCCCTACTCCGAAGGCGCGCCGGCGCGCAACCAGGCGCCGAGGACGGCGCGCTCCTCCGGCGTCATGCCGGTCTCGTTGCCCAGCGGCATGATGTTGGACATCACCGCCTGCGCCAGCATCTTGGGCGCATGGGCGCGGATCTGGTCGAGGTCGTCGAACATCACCCCGCCGGGCGCCTCCTCGAAGCTCTCGTGGGTGGGGCTGGCGGCGTGGCAGGTGGAGCAATGGGTGGCGACGATCGCCATGGCGCGCTGCGGCTCGAGATCCGCCTGCACCTGGTCGGGGCGCCACGACGACAGCCACATCATCCCCACCAGCAGGAACGAGGCGACGGGCAGCTGCCAGAACACCGCCCAGCCGTGCCGGCCCATGTCGTGGCTGTTGAAGAAGTGGCGCACGATGCCGCCGATCGCCAGCACGAAGGCCACCATCGCCCAGTTCATCGGATGCCCGAAGGCGATCGGATAGTGGTTGGAGATCATCATCGCGACGACCGGCAGCGTCAGGTAGTTGTTGTGGGTCGAGCGCAGCTTGGCGATCTCGCCGTAGCGGGGGTCCGGCTCGCCGCCCTGCTTGAGGACCTCGACCACCTTCCGCTGGTTGGGGATGATCACCATGAACACGTTGCCCGACATCATCGTGGCGATCAGCGCCCCGGTGTGCAGCCAGGCCGCGCGGGCCGAGAACACCTGGCCGTAGAGCCAGCAGATGAAGACGATGGCGGCATAGAGCACCGCAAACAGCAGCGGCGGGTTGGCGCGCAGCGGGCTTTTGCACAGCTGGTCGTAGAGGATCCAGCCCACGAACAGCGACCCGGCCGAGATCAGCACCGCGAGCCCCACGGGGATGTCGGCGACCGAGCGGTCGATCAGCAGCCCCTCCGCCCCCCACCAGTAGGTGACGGCGAGCATCACGAAGCCGGTGAGCCAGGTGGAATACGCCTCCCATTTGTACCAGTGCAGGATCGCCGGCATCTTCTCGGGCGCCACGGAATACTTGCGGATCTGGTAGAAGCCGCCGCCGTGGACCGACCAGCTTTCGCCCTTCACCCCCTTGGGCAGGTCGGGGTCGTGGCGCAGCGAATAGTCCAACGCCATGAAATAGAACGACGACCCGATCCAGCCGATGGCGGCCACGATATGCGCGGCCCGGACCAGAAAGCTGATCCAGTCGTGAAAAAGCGCCTCCATCGGCGAGGTCCCCCGTCTGCGGTCTTTATTTCCTGAGAGAGGAGGTTATCTGCGCAGGGCGGCCCCGGCCAAGGGCGTTTCGCGCTCGCCACCGGGGCTTCGGCGCCGCAGCATGTCCCCGGTCCCCCCGCGCGAAGGAGTCGCCATGTTCGTGTTCCCCCAGGCCCCCGCCGAGATGACCCGCGACGCCTTCGTCGCCCGCTTCGGCGGCGTCTACGAGCATTCCCCCTGGGTGGCCGAGCGCGCCTGGGACGCGGGCCTGGGCGAGGAGACGGCGACGGCGGGCGGTCTCTCGGGCGCCCTGCACGCCCAGGTCCTCGCCGGCACGGACGCCGAGCGCCTGGCCCTGCTGCGCGCGCATCCCGACCTCGCCGGCAAGCTGGCGCTGGCGGGCGGGCTG
>CAXGVP010000083.1:0-9911 GCA_964013055.1 uncultured Albimonas sp. | reverse complement strand
GCCCGACCGAGCCGCCGGCGCAACGCCTGTCGCGGCGCTTCCGCCGCCCGCCGCAGGCACGGGCGGAGCCCGGATCGCCCCGTCCCGGGCTCCCCTCCCGCGCCCGCCCTGCGTCGCTCTAGTGCACCCTCTCCCAGGGCGCCCCGCCCCGGGAGAGCCGCCCGCCCTCGCGCCGCGAGCCCGACCGAGCCGCCGGCGCAACGCCTGTCGCGGCGCTTCCGCCGCCCGCCGCAAGCGCGGGCGGCGCCCGGATCGCCCCGTCCCAGGCTCCCCCCCGCGTCCGACCTCCATCGCTGCCGCAGGCCCCTCGCCGCGGGTCCCTTCGCCCCAGGCGCCGCGCCCGCCCTCGCGCCGCGAGCCTGACCTTGCGGCAGGCGCGAGGGTCGACGCGGCGCTTCGGCGGCGGGCCGGGCGGGGCGCCGGCGGGGGAGGGCGGGGCCGGGGCGGATTGCTCCGCGGGCGCGGCGCTGGTATCCGGACCACCCGCCCGCCGACACCCATCGGACCGGTCCCCCGACCGGACCCCAAGCCGACGAGACCGCCCGTGGCCGACGCTGACGACACCAAGGACCGGCCGCGCTCGCGCTCGGTGGGAAGCCTTCGGAGGCTGGGGCCGCTGCTCGCCCCCTACCGCGCCGTCGCCTGGGGCGCGCTGGCGATGCTGCTGACCACCACCGTGCTCAACCTCGTGCTTCCCATCGTCGCCGGCCGCGTGGTCGACGGCTTCCGGGCCGAGCGCATCGAGCTGATGGACTACTACTTCCTCTCCGCGCTGGGCGTGGCCGCCGCCCTCGCGATGGCCACCGCCGCGCGCTACTACCTCGTCACCCGGCTGGGCGAGCGGGTGGGCGCCGACGTCCGCCGCATCGTCTACGACCGCGTCATCGGCATGAGCCCCGCCTTCTACGAGCGGCTGATGACCGGCGAGGTGCTCAGCCGCCTCAAC
Organism: uncultured Albimonas sp.; assembly: GCA_964013055.1. GTDB lineage: Bacteria > Pseudomonadota > Alphaproteobacteria > Rhodobacterales > Rhodobacteraceae > Albimonas. Next base: position 8,965 of record CAXGVP010000083.1, on the reverse strand, counting down.
GCCGACACCACCCTGCTGCTGTCGGTGATCTCGTCCTCGGTCTCGGTGGCGCTGCGCAACTCGCTGCTGCTGGTCGGCGGGCTGGCGCTGATGTTCTGGACCTCGCCGAAGCTGACCGGCTATGCGCTGCTGATCGTGCCGCTGGTGGTGATCCCGATCCTGGTCTTCGGGCGCAAGGTCCGCCGGCTCTCGAAGATCAACCAGGAGGCGCTCGCCGACAGCTCCGCGCGCGCCTCCGAGACGCTGCTCGCCGCCCAGACCGTGCAGGCCTACACCGCCGAGGACGACAGCCGCCGCCTCTACGGCGGCCTGGTGGAACAAAGCTTCGAGGCCGCCCGCCAGCGCATCTTCGCCCGCGCCCTGCTGACCGCCGCGGTGATCTTTCTGGTGTTCTCCGCCGTGGTCGGCGTGCTGTGGATCGGCGCCGCCGACCTTCGCGATGGCGCCATGTCGGCGGGCGAACTCGTCCAGTTCCTGATCTACGCAGGGCTGGTGGCCGGCGCCACCGGCTCCCTCTCCGAGATCTGGGGCGAGCTGCAGCGCGCCGCCGGCGCGACCGAGCGCCTGCTGGAGCTGATGGACGCGCAGGACCCGATCCAGGCGCCCGCCGCCCCGGTCCCCGCGCCGAACCCGGCCAGGGGCGAGATCGTCTTCGACGACGTCGTCTTCCGCTATCCTTCGCGCCCCGACCGCCCGGCGCTCGACCATGTCTCCTTCACCGTCAAGCCGGGGGAGACGGTGGCGCTGGTGGGCCCCTCGGGCGCGGGCAAGACCACGATCTTCCAATTGCTGCTGCGCTTCTACGATCCGCAGTCCGGGGAGATCCGGGTCGACGGGACCGGCGCCGGCGCCATGACCCAGCCCGACCTGCGGCGCATCTTCTCGGTGGTCAGCCAGGACCCGGCGATCTTCGCCGACACCGTCGCCGCCAACATCGCCTTCGGCGCCAAGGGCGCCACGCAGGAGCGGATCGAGGCCGCCGCCCGCGCCGCCGCCGCCCATGACTTCATCATGGACCTTCCCGACGGCTACCAGTCCTACGTCGGCGAGCGGGGCGTGATGCTCTCGGGCGGGCAGAAGCAGCGGGTCGCCATCGCGCGGGCGATCCTGCGCGACGCGCCGGTGCTGCTGCTCGACGAGGCGACCTCGGCGCTCGACGCCGAATCCGAGCGCCTGGTGCAGGAGGCCGTCGCCCGCCTGTCGGAGACCCGCACCACGCTGGTCATCGCCCATCGCCTCGCCACCGTGAAGCGCGCCGACCGGATCCTGGTGCTCGAGCGCGGCCGCGTCGCCGCCACCGGCACGCATGAGGAGCTGGTCGCCGCCGACGGAACCTACGCCCGCCTCGCCCGCCTCCAGTTCACGGCCGAGTGAGCGCGCCCCCCTCGGCCGACCGGAAAAGGATGCGCAAGCCGCGGAAATCCCGCTAGTCTCCCCGCGAGAGGCCCGCAGAGGCTTACGCTTACGTCAGGTTTGACTTGCGCGCCGCGCCCGGCGCGGCCAAGTGAGGATCCAAGCCTGAATTGGAATGTCTCAGGGAGGAGACGGGATGGTCAGCGAGAGCGGCGCGTTCGCCACGAGCACGGACAAGGCGCGGTGGGAGGAGGTCCCCGTCTCGGAACGGTGGAGCGCGAAGAGCGTCTACGAGCAGGTCTCGAAGACCGCCTCGACCTATCCGCGCCGTCCTGCGGTCAGCTTCCAGATCACCTCGGGCCCGACCGACAAGGCGATCACCCTGACCTGGGCCGAGGTCCGCGCCCAGGCCGCCCGGACCGCCAACCTGCTGCGCGAGCTGGGCGTGCATGAGGGCGACTCGGTCGCCTATCTGCTGCCCAACTGCAACGAGGCCGCGATCACCCTGATCGCCGGCGCCACCGCCGGCAAGGTCTGCCCGCTGAACCCGCTGCTGGATGCCGAGAGCCTGGGCGCCCTGCTGCGCGAGCTCGACGCCAAGGTGCTGGTGACGCTGGCCCCGTTCCCGAAATCCGACGTCGCCGACAAGGCCGCCGCCGCCGTGGCGCTGGCCCCCAACGTCAAGGCCGTGGTCGAGGTCGACCTCAAGCGCTATCTCGCCCCGCCGCTGAGCTGGATCGTCCCCCTGATCCGCCCCAGGCGCGCCGGCGGCCACAAGGCCCGGGTGCTGGACTTCCACACGGAGACCGCGAAGCGCTCGGCCGAGCTGACCTTCGCCGAGTCCGGCGACGAGAGCCAGATCGGCGCCTGCTTCCACACCGGCGGCACCACCGGCATGCCCAAGGTGGCGCAGCACGCGCATGTGGGGATGCTCTACAACGGCTGGTGCTCCTCGGCGATGATGGTGCGCGAGACGGACGTGCTGCTCTGCCCGCTGCCGATGTTCCACGTCTTCGCGGCCTATCCGATCTGGATGGCCTGCATCATGTCGGGCGCCCACATGGTGATGCCGACGCCGGCCGGCTATCGCGGCGACGGCGTCTTCGACAACTTCTGGAAGCTGGTCGAGCGCTGGAAGGCGACCCTGATGATCGTGGTGCCCACCGCCGCCGGCGCGCTGATGCAGCGCAAGGTGGACGCGGACATCTCGTCGATCCAGTACGCGCTCTGCGGCTCCTCGCCCCTGCCCAAGGCGCTGTTCGAGCGGTTCCAGGACACCACCGGCGTCAAGATCCTCGAGGGCTACGGGATGACCGAGGCGACCTGCCTCGTGTCGTGCAACCCGCGCGACGGGGAGCCCAAGATCGGCTCGGTCGGGCTGCCGTTCCCCTACACCGACGTGCGCATCCTGCACATGGACGCCGCCGGCGCCGTGACCAAGGAGTGCGCGGTGGACGAGATCGGCGAGATCTGCGTCTCCAACCCCGGCGTGCGGCCGGGCGCGACCTATCTGGAGGCCGCGCGCAACGTGAACCTCTATGCCGACGAGAAGTGGCTGCGCACCGGCGACCTGGGCCGGGTGGATGCCGACGGCTACATCTGGATCACCGGCCGCGCCAAGGACCTGATCATCCGCGGCGGCCACAACATCGACCCCGCCGAGATCGAGGAGGCGCTGGCCAGGCACCCCTCGGTCGCCTTCGTCGGCGCCATCGGCCAGCCCGATGCGCATTCGGGCGAGGTCCCCGCGGCCTATGTCGAACTCGCCGCCGGCGCGCAGACCACGGTCGAGGAGCTGCAGGCCTGGGCGATCGAGCACGTCCACGAGCGCGCCGCCCACCCCCGCTACATCGAGCTGATGGCCGAGATCCCCAAGACCGCGGTGGGCAAGATCTTCAAGCCCGACCTGCGCAGGAGCGCCATCCGCCGGATCCACGGCGAGGCGCTGGCGGCCGCCGGCATCGAGGCCTCGATCGAGGTGGTCGAGGACAAGAAGCTGGGCCTGGTCAGCGTGGTGACGCCGACGTCGCCCGACGTCTCCGAGGCGAAGGTCAAGGAAGTGCTGGGCGTGTTCCCCCAGCCGGTGCGGGTCGACGCCTCCGCCCCCGCCATGGCCTGACCCGGCCGGGGCCGGACGCTGGGACGAGACGGGCCGCCCCCCGGGGCGGCCCTAATTGTTGCGCGACGCCGTCCCCAGGGGCGCCCCGGGCTCGACCCGGGGCCTCTCGCGGCCGGTCCCGGGCTCAGCCGCCGGCGAGGGGGTGATGGGTCAGCACCAGGTCCTTCAGCCGCTCGTCGAGGACATGGGTGTAGATCTCGGTCGTCGACAGGTCCGCATGCCCCAGCAGCTGCTGGATCGAGCGCAGGTCCGCCCCGTGCGCCAGCAGGTGCGTGGCGAAGGCGTGGCGCAGCGTGTGGGGGGAGACGCGGCCCGGGTCGATCCCCGCCGCGACCGCAAGCCCCTGGATCAGCTGCCACATCCGCTGCCGAGTGACATGCCCGGCCTTGCCGGAGGAGGGGAACAGGAAGGCCGAGCCCTTCCAGGCCGGCGTCGCGTCGCGATGGCTCAGCCAGGCCGCCAGCATCTCCCGCGCGGGGGGCGAGAGGGGGACCATCCGCTCCTTCCCGCCCTTGCCGCGCACCAGGATCATGCGCGGGTCGCCGCGCACCGCGGCGACGGGCAGCGAGACCAGCTCGCTCACCCGCAGGCCGGTGGCGTAGAGCAGCTCCATCAGGCAGGCCAGCCGCAGGGCGTCGCGCCTGGCCGTATCGGTCTCCCGGGCGGGGCGGCGGGCGGCGGTCAGCAGCGCCTCCGCCTCGGGCTCGGTCAGGGTCCTGGGCAGCCGGCGCGAGGCGCCGGGGCCCGAGAGGCGCGCGGCCGGGTCGTCCTCGCGCCAGCCCTCCGAGAGGGCGAAGCGGTAGAACTGGCGCGCCGCCGACAGCCGCCGCGCCCGCGTCGCCTGGCCGAGGCCGCGGGATTCAAGATCGACCAGCCACGCCTCCAGCGTCTCGCGGTCCGCCTGCGGCCAGGCGGCCCCTGCGAACTCCGCCAGGTCCTGGAGGTCGCGCGCATAGGCCGCGAGCGTGTTGGCGGCCGCGCCGCGCTCGGCCTGCAGCGCCTCGAGAAAGGCGCGCAGGGGATCGCGGGGGATCATCTCAGCCGTTGGGCGGAGGCGCGGGCGTGGAAATCTCGCGCACCGGCGCGGGCAGATCCGCGATCGCGGCATAGACGGCGAAGCCCGCCGCCGCCAGCAGCACGAGATAGAGAAGGTATCTGAAGACCACCGACATGCCTGCTCCGCCGGGCGCCGCGCGGCGCCGATGTTTGCGTTCGATTCGGCCGCGCGGCGCGCGTCCCGACGGGTCTGCGCCCGCCTCTCGGGACCGAAGCGCGCTCCGGACCCGCCGCGACGGCCCGCCGGCCCTTTGCGCCGCGCTGCGCGCTGGCGTAAAGAGGCCCGGCTCAGCCTCGGCGCGCACTCTACAGGGCGCGCGGGGGCCCCGCAACGCGCCCGACCTCGCAGGGTCGTGCGCAGGACCCGCGAGACCATGACCACGTCCGACGCCGATCCCAGGCCGACCGCGGCCCCCGACGCAGAGGCGGACGCCTCCGCGCCCGTGTCCGGCGCGGCGCAGGCGGGGCGCGCGGCGCTGGACGCAGCCGATTCCGCCGAGATGCCCGCCCGCGGACCGCTGCGGCTGCTGCGCCCGGTGGTGCTGGTGGGGCTGATGGGGGCGGGCAAGACCTCGGTCGGGCGCAGGCTGGCCGCGCAGCTCGGCGCGGGCTTCGTGGACAGCGACGAGGAGGTCGAGCGCGCCGCCCGCATGACCATCCCCGAGATCTTCGCCCAGTATGGCGAGCCCGAGTTCCGCGACGGCGAGCGGCGCGTGATCTCGCGCCTGCTCGAGCGCGGCCCCCAGATCATCGCCACCGGCGGCGGGGCCTGGATGAACGCGCTGACCCGCGAGGCGATCCGCGAACGCGGCGCGACGGTGTGCTGGCTGCGCGCCGAGCTCGACACGCTGCTGGGCCGGGTCGCCCGCAAGGGCGGCGCCACGCGCCCGCTGCTGGCGGTGGGCGACCCGCGCCGGACGCTGGGCGACCTGATGGCCGTGCGCTATCCGGTCTATGCCGAGGCGGACGTGACGGTGGACAGCCACGCCGGCGAGCGGCATGAGGCGGTCGTGGCCCGGATCCTCGACGCGCTTGTCGCGCGGGGCGACGCGGGCCCGGCCTGAACGAGATCCTGGAACAAGGGGCAGGGACCATGCGGGAGACCGTGGACGTCGCGCTGGGCGCGCGAGCCTATTCGATCGAGATCGGCCCCGGCCTGATCGCGCGCGCGGGCGAGTTCATCGCCCCGCTGCTGCCGCGCCCCCGCGTCGCCGTGATCACCGACGAGACCGTCGCCGCCCGCTGGCTGGCGCCGCTGCGCGAGGGGCTGGCGGCCTCGGGCGTCGAGATGGAGGCGCTGGCGCTGCCCCCGGGCGAGGCCACCAAGAACTGGGCCGACCTCGGCCGCACGGTCGAGTGGCTGCTGGCGCAGAAGGTGGAGCGGGCGGACCTGGTGGTGGCGCTCGGCGGGGGCGTGATCGGGGATCTCGCGGGCTTCGCCGCCGCGATCCTGCGCCGGGGCGTGGGCTTCGTGCAGGTCCCGACCACGCTGCTGGCGCAGGTCGACAGCGCCGTCGGGGGCAAGACCGGGGTGAACTCGCCCCACGGCAAGAACCTGATCGGCGCCTTCCACCAGCCCCGCCTGGTGCTCGCCGACACCGACGCGCTGGAGACGCTGCCCGCGCGCGAGCTGCTGTCGGGCTACGCCGAGGTGGTGAAATACGGCCTGCTGGGCGACGCGGCTTTCTTCGAGTGGCTGGAGGGGCAGGGCGGCGGCGCGCTGGCCGCCGGCGACGTCGCCGCCCGGATCCGCGCCGTGCGCCGCTCGTGCGAGATGAAGGCCGAGATCGTGGCCCGCGACGAGACCGAGACCGGGGATCGCGCGCTCCTGAACCTCGGCCACACCTTCGGGCATGCGCTGGAGGCGGCGACCGGCTATTCGGCGCGGCTGCTGCATGGCGAGGGCGTCTCGATCGGCTGCCTGCTGGCCTTCGAGCTCTCGGCCCGGCTGGGCCTGTGCTCGCAGGAGACGCCGGGCCGGGTGGCGGCGCATTTCCGGGCGATGGGCCTGCGCGCGAGCCTGGCCGACATCCCCGGGGAGCTGCCCGACTCGGCCGGGCTCATCTCCTTGATGGCGCAGGACAAGAAGGTGAAGGCGGGCGTGCCCACGTTCATCCTCGCGCGCGCAATCGGAGAGGCCTTCGTGACCCGAGACGTTCCGGTCGAAGCGCTGAGCGATACGCTTGAAGCGGCGTTGGCGACGCGGGGATCGCCCTGAGGCCCGTTAGGGTGACCCAACTGCTCTCCGAGCGAAAAACGTTTTCAGACGGTTAAATTTGTCTTGATTGTGACAGCCGGCATCCTTAACTAAGCCCCGTGACGTCATGAACGTCACATGAACCACCGGCCCATGGGGATGGGCCGGGGTTCGGGGTCGAAAGGTTTGACGATGTTCGTCTGGTTGCGTCTGCTCGCGCGGGGTGCGCGTGGGCTTCCGTTGGCGTCTGCGATTGGTTTTGCGGTCGTCCTGGGGTTCTTCAGCGGGGAAGCGGCGGCCGCCACGGCGACGACGCTGCCGTGCACATCCACCAACATGGCTGGCGACGTCTCGGGGTTCGCCCTCGACTGTCAGGTGCTCGACGCCGACAACGACAAGGTCGCGGACCTGAACGACCAGGCGGCGTTCACGCTCGTCGACTGGGTCTTCGCCTCCAAATACGACATCGACGGCGGCAGCTACGAGACCGCGCTGGCGGGGGCGGGTTTCGAGATCGACGGCGGCGCGACCGGCGGCGGCTTCACGCTCGACGACGGGTTCTGGGACCAGTGGTCGAGCGCGGTGATCCTGTTCAAATCGGCCAACAAGAACGCGCTGAAAAAGGGCGATGTCGACTCTGCGGGCAACGTGGTGATGTTCCTGATCCAGCCTGGCGTGACCTTCGGCGACTTCGCCCGGTCGCTGGGCAAGCACGGGATCAGCCACATCAGCCTCTATGTCTCGAACAGCAACCTGTTCGAGCCGGGCGGATCCACCCAGCAGCCGGTGCCGACGCCGCTGCCGGCGGCGGGCTGGATGCTGCTGGCGGGCGTCGCCGGGCTGGGCGGTCTGACGCATCGGAAACGTTCGTGAGTTTTAATGAGATATGAATCCGTTTGACAGGACTGCCCCGATCCTGCCTTAATCCACCTGCCCGCGGGGAAGGCGGGCGCGTGTCGGTCCGCTTCGAGTTTTTTCGGGTTGCCGGCGTCAGGAACAGGGGTCGGCATGTCGGCGTATTCGACGGGAGCCGCGCGGGGACGCGCGCGGTCCATCTATCTTGCAACCTTGACAGGTGCGGTCGCGCTGGCGACGGCGCAGGCGGCGCAGGCGGCGGTGATCCCGATCTCGACGCTGCCCACGACCGGCGCGGGCGTGGCGGGGACCACCTATCTCGACGGCGGCAACATCTACATCTTCGATGATGCGAACGACGTCACCGACGTGCGCATGAACACCGCCGCCACCGGCGCGGCGAACGATTTCAACACCAACTCCATCATCTCGCAGAGCAATGCCACCGGGTCGGGCACATGGTCGATGTCGATCATCCCGGTGTTCGACGCGCGCTTCGAGCTGGTGCTCGACATCCAGGAGCCGAGCAGCAACGCGGCCAAGGAATACCTGCTCACTTCGCTGGTGCTGGCCATCGACGGGCATCTGCTGTTCGACCTCTCCTCGGCGGCGCCGCTGGTGTTCAACGCGGTGGTCAACCACGCGGGCGTCGAGTCGATCGAGACGCCCTCGCCGACGAACAACCAGGCCGACGTCTCCCTGCTGCTGCCGATCGCGCGGGTGATGCAGGTGCAGCAGTATGTGCGCGAAGGCTCGAACGGCTACGTGCAGGACGCCACCTACACCGCGACCGCCGCCAGCACCCTCTCGATCAGCTGGACGCAGGTCGGCGAGGGCTCGAACGACGAGTGGGTGGTGCGCAAGACCGGCGCCTTCTTCACCGGCCAGGAAGTGATCTACACGCCCCCGATCCCGCTGCCCGCCAGCCTGGCGCTGCTGCCGGCGGGGCTCGCTGCGATCGGCGTCGCGGCGCGCCGCAGACGCCGGGGCTGAGCCGGCCTCAGGCCGAGCAGCTCGCCCCGCCCAGCACGCAGAACCTGGCGCAATGGGGGTGGTTGAGCTTCACCGGGGCCGAGGCCTCGGCGAGGCTCTCGCCCAGGTCGAACTCCGCCTCGTAGGGCAGCAGCGTGCAGGCCGCGACCGAGGCGCGCGCCGCGCCGCGCCGGCGCACCACCATGCGCGAGGAGGCGCACATCACCTCATCGGGGCGCCTGTCCAGGATCCCCCAGCAGGCGGTGGTGATCTCGGGCACGTCGGCGTGCGCGTCCATCTCGGGGAACAGCACGCAGGCGGCGGGGTCGGCGGCGTCGACCGGCAGGCGCTCGGCCGCGAACAGGGCGGCGAAGCGCGCGCGCAGCGCCGGCTCCGGCTGGTCCCACAGCCGC
>CAXGVP010000082.1:0-9925 GCA_964013055.1 uncultured Albimonas sp. | reverse complement strand
TATTCCCTGCCCTCGCGCGAGCTGATCGCCGACAGCGTGGAATACATGGTCAACGCGCATTGCGCGGACGCCATGGTCTGCATCTCGAATTGCGACAAGATCACCCCCGGCATGCTGATGGCCGCGCTGCGGCTGAACATCCCCGTGGTCTTCGTCTCCGGCGGGCCGATGGAGGCCGGCAAGGTCGTGCTCAACGGCAAGACCCAGGCGCTGGACCTGGTCGACGCCATGGTCGCGGCCGCCGACGAGTCCTATTCCGAGGAGGACGTGCAGGCGATCGAGCGCTCGGCCTGCCCGACCTGCGGGTCGTGCTCGGGGATGTTCACCGCCAACTCGATGAACTGCCTGACCGAGGCGCTGGGCCTGTCGCTGCCGGGCAACGGCTCGACGCTGGCGACGCACGCCGACCGGCGGCGGCTGTTCGTCGAGGCGGGGCACCTGATCGTGGACCTGGCGCGACGCTATTACGAGGGCGACGACGCGGCGGTGCTGCCGCGGTCCATCGCCTCCTTCGCGGCCTTCGAGAACGCGATGACGCTGGACATCGCCATGGGCGGCTCGACCAACACGGTGCTGCACCTGCTGGCCGCGGCCCATGAGGGCGAGGTGGACTTCACCATGGCCGACATCGACCGGCTCTCGCGCCGGGTGCCGGTGCTGTGCAAGGTCGCGCCCGCCAAGAGCGACGTCCACATGGAGGACGTGCACCGCGCCGGCGGCATCATGGCGATCCTGGGCGAGCTGGACCGGGCGGGGCTGATCGACGCCTCCTCGCCCACGATCCACTCGGCGAACATGTCCGAGGCGCTGGCGCGCTGGGACGTGGTGCAGACGAAGTCCGAGGCGGTGCATGATTTCTACCGGGCCGCGCCCGGGGGCGTGCCGACGCAGACCGCGTTCAGCCAGGACCGGCGCTGGGACGACGTGGACCTGGACCGCGAGGGCGGGGTGATCCGGGCGAAGGACCATGCGTTCAGCCAGGACGGCGGTCTGGCGGTGCTGTATGGCAACCTCGCCGAGGACGGCTGCATCGTGAAGACGGCGGGCGTGGACGAGAGCATCCTGACGTTCTCGGGGCCGGCGCGGATCTTCGAGAGCCAGGACGATTCCGTGTCCGCGATCCTGACCGGAAAGGTGCACCCCGGCGACGTGGTGCTGATCCGCTACGAGGGGCCGCGCGGCGGGCCGGGGATGCAGGAGATGCTGTATCCGACCTCCTACCTCAAGTCGAAGGGGCTGGGGAAAGAGTGCGCGCTGGTCACGGACGGGCGGTTCTCGGGCGGGTCCTCGGGGCTGTCGATCGGGCATGTCTCGCCGGAGGCGGCCGAGGGCGGGGCCATCGGGCTGGTCGAGGAAGGGGACCTGATCGAGATCGACATCCCCGCGCGCTCGATCCGGCTGGCGGTGGACGACGCGGTGCTGGCCGAGCGGCGCGCGGCGAAGGAGGCCTCGGGCTGGGCGCCGGCGGCGCCGCGCAAGCGCAAGGTCTCGACCGCGCTGAAGGCCTATGCGGCGCTGACCACCTCGGCGGCCCAGGGCGCCGTGCGAAAGCTGTAGGCGGCGGCGGCCGGGACGGGACTCGCCGGGGCTGCGCCCAGGCATCGCCCGCCCTGGCCGCCCGCCTGCCGACGGGGCGTGGCGCCGGGGGGGCTGGCGGGGAGATTCTCCGGGACCGGACGGGAGCCGGGTTGACTCCGCGGCCCGCATCCGGGAGCAGGGCGGCGTTTCCCGTTGCCGCTGCGATATCCGCCAGGAGAGTCCGATGCCGAACCTGACCGCCGCCGGTCGCGCCGCGATCGGCGATCTTGCGCGCCGCTATGGGCTGTCCGAGGCCGCCGTGGAGCACATGGCCCAGGCCGTCGCCAACGGCGGAGGCTCGATGGCGCAGTTCAACGTGCCGGAGCTGGGCGGCTCGGGCCAGTGGATGGCGGGCGGCATGACCATGGTGGGTGACATGTTCAACCATGGACTGCAGGCCACCGTCTCCAACCTGTGCGGGGAGCTGGCGAGCGCGATGGCCGGCGCCGCGTTCTTCGAGCGGCCGCAGCCGATGGGCATGGGCGGCGGCTTCTCCGGCGGCTGGTGGCCGGAATGGCTGGGGCAGCCGGCCTCGACCGGCGGGCAGAACCAGGCGCGCTACGCCTATTTCCCGCAGGCGCGGCGGCTGGCCTTCGACTTCGGCGACGGCCGGCCGGTGGTGCTGCTGGACACCGGCGACCACCAGATCGGCGGGTTCAGCCAGCAGCAGTCGGGACCGGGGGATCCGTTCCTGGGCGTCTCGGTGTCGAGCCAGTTCGGGCAGTTCGCGCTGTCCTCCTTCCCCTATGCCGACGGCACGGGTCCCGGCTGGCAGCCGCAGCCCGCCCCGCAGCCGGAGCCCCAGCCGCAGTGGGCGCCCGAGCCGCAGCCCCAGGCGTTCCAGCAGCCCGACCCGGCGCCGGCGCAGGGGTTTGCGGAGGGGGGCCGCGCCTCGGCCGACGACATCCTCGAGACCATCGGGCGGCTGGCCAAGCTGCGCGACGCCGGCGCCCTGTCGGACGAGGAGTTCGCGGCCAAGAAGGCGGAGCTTCTCGCCCGGATCTGAGCTTGCGCGGGCGCTGCGCCCGCGGTTAGCTGTCGGGCGTCCGGCGCCCGCCCGCGAGGCGGGCCGGGAACACGGTGAGAATCCGTGACGTGCCCAACGCTGTGAGGTGGACCGGGCGGCGAACGCCACTGGCCCGAGGCTGGGAAGGCGCCGCTTCGGGAGGAAACCCAGTCAGAAGACCGGCCGGACGACATGGGCCCCCTCGCGTGGACGGCGGCGGGGTCGTCGGCTTCGCGACAGGGGATTCGTCATGCAGCCCACCCGTCCCGGCCCCGCCGGGCCCTTCGCCGCGTCCGAGCGGGACGCCGTCTATCGCGCCATCCACGAGCGCCGCGACGTGCGCGGCCAGTTCCTGCCCGATCCGATCGACGCGGCCGTGCTGCGCCGGATCCTGGAGGCGGCCCATGCCGCGCCCTCGGTGGGGCTGTCGCAACCGTGGAACTTCCTGCTGGTGCGTTCCGCCGAGACCAGGGCCCGCGTGCGCGCGGCCTTCGAGCGGGCCGACGCCGAGGCGCAGGCGCGCTTCGAGGGCGAGCGGCGGCGCCTCTACTCCGAGCTGAAGCTGCAGGGGATCGCCGAGTCGCCCCTGAACCTGCTGGTCACCTGCGACCGCGAGCGGGGCGGTCCGGTGGTGCTGGGGCGCACGCACCAGCTGGACACCGACCTCTATTCCACCGTCTGCGCGGTGCAGAACCTGTGGCTGGCGGCGCGGGCCGAGGGGATCGGGGTGGGCTGGGTCTCGATCTTCCACGACGCGGACCTGCGCGAGATTTTTGCATTGCCCGACCGGGTGGTTCCGGTCGCCTACCTTTGCCTGGGGCATGTGCGCGAACTTTACGACCGGCCTGAGCTGGCGGTGCGCGGCTGGGGCCGGCGGCTGCCGCTGGACGCGCTGGTGTTCGAGGACCGCTGGGGCGCGCCGGCCTGATCCGTCTGGACATCCGCGCCTCGCGCCACAGGTGGGACCGGGCGGCCCCGCCGATCCGGCCGCGCGGCTGGAGACGGGTGACGATGCGGGTTCTGCTGACGATCGTGCTGACGCTGGCGACCCTGGCGCTGGCGGGGGCGAGCGTCCTGTCGCTGCTGCCGGTCGACTGGTGGTGGGTGCGGATGACCGACTTTCCCCGCCTGCAATACGCGATGGCGCTGGCGGCGCTGCTGGCGCTGCTGGCGCTGGCGCGGCCGGCGGGACGGGGGCTTCGGCTGGGGCTCGCGGTGCTGGCGCTGGCGGCGCTGGGCTTCAACGCCGCCAAGATCGGGCCCTACTTCTGGGGCGCGCAAGCCGAGGCCCCGGCCGCCTGCCCGGCGGACCGGCGGCTGACGGTGATGGTCGCCAACGTGAAGCTGGAGAACCGCCACGCCGAGCCGCTGCTGGCCCTGGTGCGGGAGCGGCGGCCCGACCTGCTGCTGGCGCTGGAGACCAACGCGTGGTGGGACGCGCGCCTCGCGGCCCTGACCGCGGAGATGTCGCACACCGCGTCCGAGATCACCGGCGGGTATTTCGGCATGCACCTGTTCTCGGCGCTGCCGCTGGAGGAGGTCGAGGCGGTCTATCCCGTCGCGCAGGACACGCCGGCGATCCGGGCGACGGTGCGCCTGCGCTCGGGCGAGGCGGTGCGCTTCCTGGGCCTGCACCCCCGCCCGCCGCATCCCGGCCAGTCGGCGACGGGCCGGGACGGGGAGCTGATGTGGGCCGCGACGCAGGCCCGCGGGGCGCAGGCGCCGGTGGTGCTGGCCGGGGACCTGAACGCCGTGCCGTGGGAGCGGACGGTGGAGCGCACGCAGCGCATCGGCGGTCTTCTCGACCCGCGCGACGCGCTGGGCTTCAAGCCGACCTACGACGCGAAGTCCTGGTGGATGAGCTGGCCGCTGGACCAGGTGCTGCACCAGCCGGGCGCGAGGGCGGTCGCGCTGACGGTGCTGCCGGGCTTCGGCTCGGACCACTACCCGGTGCTGGCGGAGCTGTGCGTGGACGGCGAAGGCCGCGACGCGCCGGAGCTGCAGGCCGGCGACCTCGACGCGGCCGAGCGCGCGATGGAGGCGGCGCGCCAGTCCGGCGCGGACCGCGGTTGAGGCTCGGGCCTAGTCGTCCTCGAAATAGTTGAGGTCGATCTCCTTGATATGCACGGCGCGCTTGAGGCGGACGCCGACGTCGTGGCGCGCCATCAGCTCGGTCAGCCGGGCGCCGTCGATCAGCACGATGCGCTGGCGCATCCGCTCGGCCTCTTCGGCGGCGCCCCGCGTGAAGGACGAGGTGGTGACGAACACGCCCTTGTCGGCGTTTCGCAGCATCAGGGCGCCGGCGAACTCGCGGATCTGGTTGGGGCCGACGGTGGTCTCGGGCGCGTAGCGCTTGGCCTGGAGGTAGACGCGGTCGAGGCCCAGCCGGTCCTCGTTGATGATCCCGTCCACGCCCCCGTCGCCGCTGCGTCCGATCCGCCGGTTGTCCCCTCCGCCGCCGTAGCCCATGGCGACCATCAGGTCGACGATGAGCTGCTCGAAGGCGTCGGGATCGCGGGCGAGGATCAGCGACATCAGCTCGGCGCGAAGCTCTGCCGAGAGCGTCTGGACCGCCTCGTCGATGCGCTCGTCAGGGGTGTCGCTCTCCTCCGCCGGCTCGGTGGGGAGCGGGCCGGCGACCCCCGCCGAGGGGCGCGAAGCCGGGTCGCTGGGGCGCGTGAATGCGCGCACCGCATCGAAGCGCTGGAGATAGGCGACGTCGATCCGGGCGGGAGGCGAGGTCAGCAATCGGCGGCCCTCGTCCGTCGCCTCGAACCATCCACGGCGGGGGCGAGATATCAGCCCCGCCTTCGCCAGGTAGGTTAGCGCCCAGTTGGTGCGGTTGAAGATGAAGGTCTGCTTGCCGCTGGGAAGAAGGCTTTCGCGCTCCTCGTCGGTCAGCTTGAACCGGTCGGCCATGAGGTCGACCGCCTCGCGGGCGGGGAGCGCGCGCTGCGCGCCAAGCTCCAGGAGCGGGAGCATCAGGTCCTGATATCCGGGTATCGCCATGGGGCGGAGGATACCGGCCCCATGGCCGCTGTCACCCGGTTTCACGCGCCGCTCCGTCGGGGGCGCCGGCCCGCCTGCGCGGCGGGCCAGGCCGGCATCAGGCCGCCTCGGCGCTTTCGGCGGCGACCAGGTCGACGATGTCGGTCATGATCTTGTTCAGCTCGAAGTCCTTGGGCGTGTAGACGCGGGCGACGCCGTAGGCGCGCAGCTCGGCGGCGTCGGCCTCGGGGATGATGCCGCCGACCACCAGGGGCACGTCGTCGAGGCCGGAGGCCTTCATCCGGTCCACGACCTCCTTCACCAGCGGCAGGTGCGAGCCCGACAGGATCGAGAGGCCGACGACGTGGGCGGATTCCTCCAGCGCCGCGTTGACGATCTGGGCGGGGGTCAGGCGGATGCCCTCGTAGACGACCTCCATCCCGCAGTCGCGGGCGCGCACTGCGATCTGCTCTGCGCCGTTGGAATGGCCGTCGAGCCCCGGCTTGCCCACCAGGAACTTGATCCGGCGGCCCATGCGGGCGGAGACGGCCTCGACCGCCTCGCGCACCGTCTCGAGGCCCTGCACGTTGTCGGCGGCGGATTTCGCCACGCCGGTGGGGGCGCGGTATTCGCCGAAGACCTCGCGCATCGCGGCCCCCCACTCGCCCGTCGTGACGCCGGCCTTCGCGGCGGCGATCGAGGGGGGCATGATGTTGCGGCCCTCGGAGGCGGCGGATTTCAGCTCGGCCAGTGCGGCCTCGACCGCCGCGGCGTCACGGGCGTCTCGCCAGGACTTCAGGGCGTCGACCTGGGCGGCCTCGACGCCGTGGTCCACCACCAGGATGCCGCCGTCGGCGGAAACCAGGGGGGAGGGCTCGGTCGAGGTGAACTTGTTGACGCCGACCACGACCGTCTCGCCGGCCTCGATGGCGCGCAGGCGGGCGGAGTTCGCCTCGACCAGCTGCGCCTTCATGTAGTCGATGGCCTGCACGGCGCCGCCCATGTCGTCGATCTTCGCCAGTTCCGCGCGGGCCAGCTCCTTGAGCTCGTCGACCTTGGCCTGCACGGCGGGGTTGCCGTCGAAGAGGTCGTCGTACTCCAGCAGGTCGGTCTCGTAGGCCAGGATCTGCTGCATCCGCAGGGACCACTGCTGATCCCAGGGGCGGGGGAGCCCAAGCGCCTCGTTCCAGGCGGGCAGCTGCACGGCGCGGGCGCGCGCCTTCTTGGACAGCGTCACCGCCAACATCTCCAGCAGGATGCGGTAGACGTTGTTCTCGGGCTGCTGCTCGGTCAGGCCGAGGCTGTTGACCTGAACGCCGTAGCGGAAGCGGCGGAATTTTTCTTCCTCGACGCCGTAGCGGTCCTTGCAGATCTCGTCCCAGAGGTCCGTGAAAGCGCGCATCTTGCAGATCTCGGCGACGAACTTGATGCCGGCGTTGACGAAGAAGCTGATGCGGCCGACGACCTGGGGGAAATCCTCCTCCGAGACCGCGCCCTGCGCCTTCACCGTGTCCAGCACCGCGATGCCGGTGGCGAGCGCATAGGCCAGCTCCTGCGCCGGCGTCGCGCCGGCCTCCTGCAGGTGGTAGCTGCACACGTTCATCGGGTTCCACCTGGGAACCTCGCGGTAGGTGTAGGCGGCGATGTCGCCGATCAGCCGCAGGCTCGGCGCGGGCGGGAACACGTAGGTCCCGCGCGAGAGGTACTCCTTGATGATGTCGTTCTGCACCGTGCCCTGGAGCTTGGCGACGTCGGCCCCCTGCTCCTCCGCCACGGCGATATAGAGCGCCAGCAGCCAGGCGGCCGTGGCGTTGATCGTCATCGAGGTGTTCATCTGGTCGAGCGGGATCGCGTCGAACAGGGCGCGCATGTCGCCGATGTGGCTGACCGGCACGCCGACCTTGCCGACCTCGCCGCGCGCCAGCGCATGGTCGCTGTCGTAGCCGGTCTGCGTGGGCAGGTCGAAGGCCACCGACAGGCCCGTCTGGCCCTTGGCGAGATTCGACCGGTAAAGCGCGTTGGACGCAGCGGCCGTCGAATGGCCCGCATAGGTGCGGAAGATCCAGGGACGATCCTTGGAGCCTTGGGCCTTGGCGGTCATGTCGAGCCTCCGGTCGGACAAGGGATTCGAAGCATTTTGCTGCGCTGCCGCGGAAATGTCATGCGACATGAAATTGCGCAAGAGGTCTTCTCGATAGAATAAAGTATCGCGGCGATTTTTCCAGCCGCGGCGACGCCCCGGCCTCAGAGCACGGCCGGGACGCCCCTCTCGGCCGCCCACTCGGGGTCGATGGGGGTGAAGCGGCCCTCGGTCCACCAGTCGCGCTGGATCTCGGCCAGGCGCTTCTGGCGCGTCTCGTGGGTCAGCCAGCGCGTTGCGTAGGCGGCCGAGGCGGCGCCCATGCGGTCGGCGCGGGCGGGGTCGGCCAGCAAGCCGGCCATGGCGGCGCGGGTGGCCTCGGCGTCGGCCAGCGGCACGGTCAGGACGTGCTCGCCCTCGATGAAATAGTCGCTGGCGGTGTCGACGTCCGAGATGATCTGCGGCCGGGCGCAGTGCATGGCGGTGACGATGGTGATGTGGCCGGCGCCGCGGTTGGCGTCGTTGACCAGGATCACGTTGGCGACCGCGCCCTTGATGCAGGCGATGCAGTCCGCGAACGGGATGTTGGTCAACGCCCGCACGTTCGCCGGCAGCGGGACCTCCGGCGGCGCGGAGGAGACGATGACCCCGTCCGCCTCCAGCCCCTCGAGCGCCTTGCAGAAGGTCGCGTGGTCGCGGTTGTTGCGGCCGATCAGGCAGAAATACGGACGCTCCGGCCGCTGGAAGGCGGCGCCCTCGTCCGAGGGCAGGTCGAAGGACCACAGCGCGAAGGCGAAGCGGTCCATGGGAATGTCATGCATCCGGTGGAAGATCCGGGCCTCGGGGCGCGAGGCGACGATGGCCAGGTCCACCCGCCGGAAGGCCAGGTTCGCCAGCCAGCGCATCCAGCGGCGGCGCGGCTGGATCGGGCGGCCGGAGATGTTGAGCCCCACCACCACATGCTTCGCGGGCGCGCGGGTCAGGAAGAACAGCAGCCCCACCGACCAGGCGACGATGTATTCCGTCGTCGCCACCAGCTTCGCCCGTCGCAGGCGCGGCAGCAGCCCCAGCACCTGGCGCAGACGGCCGAATCCGCCGCCGGCCTCGAGGGTGATCTTGTGGAACTCGGTGTCGCCGTCGTCGAGCACGGCGAGCGTGCCGGGGGACGCGCGCGTCTCCGTCCGCTCGGGCCCCACGAGCAACGTGTAGACATGGCTGGTCATGCGGCCTTCCCCCAAGCGATCGGCGCCGGGCCCCGGTCCCGGGGCGGCGGCGCGCATGATGGCGCGCGCGGGCCGGCGGTGCATCCCGCGCGCCAGCGACCCAGCGGCGCAGGTCCCCGGCCACGGCCCGCAGCCGGCCGGCCGGTCAGGCGAATTCGCTTCGCCCCGGGCCCGGATTCGAGGAAAATGATGCGGCGCACACCAAGGTCGCATTGCGGGGGTTGCGCCGACGGTCGAGCAATGTCATGCATCGCCGCGGCCTAAATCCGCAACAATCTTGCGCGACCGTTTTTCCGCGCCCCGCTCGCCAAGCGCCAAGGAGACCGCACATGGCCCCGCTCGACGCCCCCGAGACGATCACCGATTACGAGGCCCCCGTTAAGGACCTCTACGAGGTGGGGGAGATCCCGCCGCTCGGGCATGTGCCCGCGAAGATGTACGCCTGGGCGATCCGGCGCGAGCGGCACGGCAAGCCCGACGCCGCCATGCAGCTCGAGGTGGTCGAGACGCCGAAGCTCGACTCCAACGAGGTGCTGATCTTCGTGATGGCGGCCGGCGTGAACTACAACGGCGTCTGGGCGGCCCTGGGCACCCCGATCTCGCCCTTCGACGTCCACAAGGCGGATTTCCACGTCGCCGGCTCCGACGCCTCGGGCATCGTCTGGGCGGTCGGGGACAAGGTGAAGCGCTGGAAGGTCGGCGACCAGGTCGTGGTGCATTGCAACCAGGACGACGGCGACGACGAGGAGTGCAACGGCGGCGATCCGATGTTCTCGCCCACCCAGCGGATCTGGGGCTACGAGACGCCCGACGGCTCCTTCGCCCAGTTTGCCCGGGTGCAGTCGCAGCAGCTGATGCCCCGCCCCCAGCATCTGACCTGGGAGGAGTCGGCCTGCTACACCCTGACGCTGGCCACCGCCTACCGGATGCTGTTCGGCCACCGTCCGCACATCCTCAAGCCCGGCGACAACGTGCTGGTCTGGGGCGCCTCGGGCGGCCTTGGGTCCTACGCGATCCAGCTGATCAACACCGCCGGCGCCAACGCCATCG
>CAXGVP010000081.1:0-9969 GCA_964013055.1 uncultured Albimonas sp. | reverse complement strand
TGCGCCGATCCGGGCCCGCCGGCGCCTGCCGGGCGCGCCCCGGGCCTGACCCGGGGCCTCTCGCGGCCAGCCGCCGGCGCAGGGGGGCTCAGCCGCGGCCCATGCGGTTCCAGGCGTCGAGGCCGGCGACCTTGTAGGCCTCGGCGAGGGTCGGGTAGTTGAAGGTGTTCTCGACGAAGAAATCCACCGTGCCCTTGAGGTTGATCACCGCCTGGCCGATGTGGATCAGCTCGGTCGCGCCCTCGCCCACGATATGCGCGCCCAGCAGCCGGCGGGTGTCGAGCGCGAAGATCAGCTTCAGGAAGCCGGTGTTCACCCCCATGATGTGCCCGCGCGAGGTCTCGCGGAACCGCGCGATCCCGCATTCGTAGGCGACGCCCTCGGCGCGGACCTCCTCCTCGGTCTTGCCGACGGTGGAGATCTCGGGGACCGCGTAGATGCCATAGGGAAAGGTCTCGGGCGCCTTGAGCGGCGGGGCGCCGAGCGCGTGGCAGGCCGCGACCCGCCCCTGCTCCATCGAGGTGGAGGCGAGCGAGGGAAACCCGATCACGTCGCCGGCGGCGTAGATGTTGGGGACCTCGGTCTGGAAGGTCTCGGGGTTCACCTTCAGCCGGCCGCGGGCGTCGGCCGTCAGGCCCACGGCCCCGAGGTTCAGCGCGTCGACGTTGCCCGAGCGGCCGGCGGCGAACAGCAGCATCTGGCTGCGCACCGCGCGGCCGTCGGTCAGCGTGGTCTCGACGCCCCTTGCGGTCTTCGCGATCTCCTTCACCGAGGCGCCCAGCCGGATCTGCATCCCCCGGTCGCGCATCTGGTGGACGAAGTCCTCGACCAGCTCGCGGTCCACGAACTCCAGGATCCGGTCGCGGGCCTCGATCAGGGTCACGGGGACGTCGAGGGCGGAGAAGATGGTCGCGTATTCCACCCCGATCACGCCGCCGCCGATCACGGTCAGGCTGCGGGGCAGGGTCTGGATCTCGAGGATGTCGTCGCTGTCGAAGACGGTCGTGCCGTCGAAGGGAACGTGGCCGGGGCGGAACGGCCGGGTGCCGGTGGCGATCAGCGCCCGGTCGAAGGAGACGCGGTGGATCTCGTCGCCGGCGGTCAGCTCGACATGGTTCGCGTCGAGGAACCGCGCCTCGGCATAGGCCGAGCGGACCTGGTTGCGCATGAACTGGTGCTGGAGGACCTCGACCTCGTGATCGAGGGTCTTGTGCAGGCGCTGCATCAGGTCGCCGGCCTCGATGTCCTGCTTCACCCGGTAGCCCTGGCCGTAGAACCCCCGCTCCCGCCAGCCGGAGAGGTTGAGCACCGTCTCCCGCAACGTCTTCGAGGGGATGGTGCCGGTGTGCACCGAGACGCCGCCCAGCCTGCGCCCGCGGTCGACCACCAGGACCGAGCGGCCCAGCTTCGCCGCCTGCACCGCCGCGCGGCGTCCCGCCGGTCCGCTGCCGATGACCAGCATATCGATCAGGTCCATGCCGTCCCCTCTGCGCCTGGTCCCGCTCCGCAATCCCCGAAGTGCACCCGGATTCGTCAACATCGGCAACCGCGCAGGCCGCAAACCCGCCCTGACGCGCGCGGCAGGTCGTCGCGCCGGGCCCATCGTCGGTTCCGACGGCGCGGGCCCGGCGCGGATCGGCGACGTTCAATCGTGCGGTTAAGTGTTGGGCGGCGCCGGGCCTCCGCCTGCGCGCGGCCGCCAGGCCGGCGGGGCGCCCTGCGGCGCCGCTCGCCCCCGCGAGGATATCGACCCGCGCGCGGGGATGGCGTAGGGAACAGGTTCAATCGCCCGGTTAACGGGCTGGACGGGGCCGTCGCCCCGGACCGAGATGAGGCCGGAACCGGCCGGGAGGAAGACAATGGCCGAGCTGGTGCTGCGCGAGGATCGCGACGGGCTGACCATCCTGACGCTGAACCGCCCCGAGAAGCTCAACGCCCTGACGGTCGCCCTGTTCCAGGAGCTTCGCGACCACGTCGAGGCGATCGCCGGCGACGACGCCGTGCGCTGCGTGGTGCTGCGGGGCGCCGGGAAATGCTTCTCGGCGGGCAACGACCTGGCCGACATCGGCGCGGGCAAGGCGCCGCCGTCGCGGGGCTGGCACTCCGAGACGCTGCGGATGATGGAGAAGATGCCCAAGCCGGTGATCGCGGCGGTGCACTCGCACTGCTACACCGGCGCGCTGGAGGTGGCGCTGGCCTGCGACTTCATCCTCGCCGCCGACGACGCCAAGTTCGCCGACACCCACGGCCGCTGGGCGCTGTCCCCGGTCTGGGGGATGAGCCAGCGCCTGCCGCGGCGGGTGGGCATCGCCACCGCCAAGCGGATGACCTTCACCGCCGACACGGTGCAGGCCTCCGAGGCGCTGCGCATCGGGCTGGCGGAATATGTGGTCCCGCTCGCCGCCTTCGACGCCGAGATCGAGAAGCTGGGCCGCCGGATCGCCGACAACTCGCCCTTCTCCCACGCCGCGGCCAAGCGCCTGCTGGAGGCGACCGACGCCCGCCCGCTGGACGCCGGCCTCGCCTGGGAATGGCAGGAGAGCGAGGGCCGCGGCCCGGATGCGGCCGAGCGCATCTCCCGTTTCCTCAAGAAATAGCCCCCGGAGGAGCCCCATGAGCCCCGATCTGGACGCCTTCCGCGCCGAGGTCCGCGCCTTCCTCGACGCCGAGCTGACCGACGAGATGCGCGAGGCGGCGGTGAAGTCGACCTCGGTCTTCACGCCCTTCGCCCCCTGCATGGCCTGGCAGCAGGCGCTGGCCGCCAAGGGCTGGGCCGCGCCGCGCTGGCCCGTCGGCGAGGGCGGCTGCGACTGGACCGACGCCCAGCACGACATCTTCGAGGAAGAGCTGCAGGCCGCCGGCGCCCCCGCGCTGCTGCCCCATAACCTCAAGATGATCGGCCCGCTGCTGCTGGACCTCGGCACGCCGGAGCAGAAGGCGAAATACCTGCCGGGGATCTACAACGGCACGGATTTCTGGTGCCAGGGGTATTCTGAGCCGGGCTCGGGCTCGGACCTCGCCTCGCTGAAATGCGCGGCGGTCGCGGACGGGGACGACTATGTCCTGAACGGCTCCAAGACCTGGACCACCTACGCCCACCACGCCAACCGCATGTTCCTGCTGGTGCGCACGCGGTTCGAGGGCAAGCCCCAGCAGGGGATCACCTTCCTGCTGATCGACGACATGACCACGCCCGGCATCGAGGTCCGCCCGATCATCGCGCTCGACGGGTTCCCCGAGCAGTGCGAGGTGTTCTTCACCGACGCCCGCGTGCCCCGCGCCAACATCGTGGGCGCCGAGCATGACGGCTGGACGGTCGCCAAGCACCTGCTGAAATACGAGCGCGGCGGCGGCGCCCCGGCCCCCGGCCTGCGCCGCAAGCTGATCCAGGTGCAGAGGGCCGCCGCCGCCCGCGACGACGGCTTCGGCGGGAAAATGTCCGACGACCCCGCCTTCCAGGAGCGGCTGGGCGAGCTGGCGGCGGAGGTCGAGAGCCTCGACCACCTGTTCCGCGTCTGCTCTCCGCGGGGCGGGGGCGAGATGGACCCGGCCTATCCCTCGATGATGAAGACGCTGTCGGCGGACCTCGGCCAGTCGATCGCCGCCTTGATGATCGAGGTGGCGGGGACCGAAGGGCTGCCCCGCCAGCTGGAGGCGCTGGAGGTCGGCTCGGACGTCGATCCGCTGTCGTCGGAATTCGACATGCTCGCCATGCCCTACTGGCTGAATGCGCGGGCGACGACGATCTACGCGGGCTCGAACGAGATCCAGCGCGACCTGATCGCGCGCCGCGTGCTGGGCTGAGGGAGACGACCATGGGATACGCCTTCACCGAGGACCAGGAGTTCTTCCGCCAGTCCGTCGAGCGCTGCCTGACCCGCGAGATGGATTTCGCCAGGCGACAGAAGCTGCTGGCCGCGGGCGAGCCGCACTCGACCGCCGTCTGGGCCGCCTTCGCCGAGATGGGCCTGCTGGGCCTGCCCTTCCCCGAAGCGCGGGGCGGCATGGACGGCTCGGCCGCCGATCTCGCCGCGGTCTGCGAGGTGATGGGGCGGCTGATGTCGGTCGAGCCTTACGTCTCGACCGTGATCCTGGGGGGGCTGGCGCTGGCCGGCGCGCCCCCGACCCCCGCCCGCGACGGCCTGCTGGAGGAGGTCGCGGCGGGGACCGAGCATCTGGCGCTCGCCCATGAGGAGGGCCACGGCACGCCCGAGCTCGCCCGCGTGGCGACGACCGCGCGCCGCTCCGGCGAGGGCTGGGTCCTGTCGGGCGAGAAGCGCCTGGCGCTGGGCGCGGACCTGGCCGGCTGGCTGGTGGTCAGCGCCCGGGTCTCCGGCGTGCCCGGCGACGAGAGCGGCGTGGCCCTGTTCCTGGTCCCCGCCGACGCCTCCGGCCTGAGCCGGCGCGCCTATCGCACCATCGAGGGGCGCACCGGCGCGCATCTGAGCTTCGCGGACGTGGCGCTCTCGCCCGAGGCTTTGCTGGCGGACGGCGAGACGGGGCCTGCCCTGTTGCGCCACGCGCTCGACCGCGGGATGCTGGCGCTCTGCGCCGAGGCGGTGGGGGCGATGGAGGCGCTGCTGGCCGCGACGGCGGACTACGCCAACGGCCGCAAGCAGTTCGGGGTGGCCATCGGCAGCTTCCAGGCGCTGCGCCACCGGATCGCGGACATGTACATGGCCCACCAGCGCTGCCGCGCCACCCTGCTGGTGACCGCGGCGGTGCTGGACGCGGGCGAGGCGCAGCCGCGGAACCTGTCGATCCTCAAGGCCCAGGTGGGCCGGCTGGGGCGCGAGCTGGGCGCCTCGGCGGTGCAGGTGCATGGCGGCATGGGCACGACGGACGAGCTGGAGGTGGGCCACCACGTCAAGCGGATCCTCTCGGCCGGGACGCTGTTCGGGACCGACCCGCAGCACCGTCGCCTCGTCGGCAAGGCCATGGGCCGCGCGCGCAACGCGGTCGAGGCGCTCTAGCCCCCGCGGCCTCCCCGCCCGCGCGGGGAGGCGCCTGACCCGGCGGGCCACGGGGGCCGCGTCCGGTTCTGCGGGACCTCTCATCGCGGCCGTTGCGTTCCGCCCGGCCTGCGGGTTCACTCTGCGTCAAAGCCCGCGCGGTTCCGCGCCGAAGACGGGCGAGACCCTGGGAGGACCGACATGGACGACGCGACCCGCGCGCCCGCCCGCATTTCCGTGGCCCCCGCCCCCGAGGCGGTGCAGCCCGCCGACCCGCGCATCCCGCCCCGCGACCGGGTGGTGACCCGCGACCTCGTCGACCGCGGGGCGCACGAGCGGCCCGGGAAGACCTTCCTCGTCTTCGACGACGACGGCGAGACCTGGAGCTATGCCCGGTTCCGCGAGCTTGTGGTGCAGACGGCGCTGGGCCTGCAGGGGCTGGGCGTCGGGCAGGGGGATCATGTGCTGGTCTTCGCCCCCAACGGGCGCGAGCAGATCCGGGTCTATTTCGCGCTGAACTACCTCGGCGCGGTCTATGTGCCGATCAACACCGCGTATCGCGGCAAGCTGCTGGAGCATGTGGTCGAGGTCTCGGACGCCCGCCTCGCCGTGGTGCACGGGGATCTCGCGCCCCGGCTCTCGGAGGTGGCGACGGCGAAGCTGGAGCGGCTGGTGATCCTCGGCCCCGCGGCGCAGACGCGCCTGCCCTCGGTCCGCTACGAGGACGCGCTGCTGCCGGAGGCGGGGGAGCTCGCCGCGCCCGAACGCCCGATCCAGCCCTGGGACCCGATGGCGATCATCTACACCTCCGGCACCACCGGGCCGTCGAAGGGGGTGCTGGCGAGCTACCTGCACATCTTCTCCAACGCGGGGCCCGAGACCTGGCCCTTCGTGACCGGGGACGACCGCTACCTGATCAACGCGCCGATGTTCCACATCGGCGGCATGGGGCCGATGTACGTGATGCTGGCGCGCGGCGGCTCGCTGGCGATGGTCGAGCGGTTCGATACGGCGACCTTATGGGACTCGGTCAGGAACACCGGGGCGACGGTGTGCTTCCTGCTGGGCGTGATGGCGACCTTCCTCGAGAAACGCCCCCCCGCGCCCGACGACGCCGACACGCCGCTGCGCCTCGCGATCGCCGTGCCGCTCGGCGAGGAGGCGCTGCGCTTCGGCAAGCGGTTCGGGATCGAGATCCGCACCATCTTCAACATGACCGAGATCAGCTCGCCCATCGTCTCGGAGGCGAACCCGGCGGCCGTCGGCGCCTGCGGCAAGGCCCGCCCGGGGGTGGAGGTGCGGCTGGTCGACGAGAACGACTGCGAGGTGGCGCTGGGAACGGTCGGCGAGATGCTGGTGCGCACCGATCGGCCCTGGGCGATGAACTCGGGCTACTACGGGAACCCCGAGGCCACCGCGAAGGCCTGGCGCAACGGCTGGTTCCACACCGGCGACGCCTTCCGCCAGGACGCGGCGGGGAACTTCTTCTTCGTCGACCGGATGAAGGACGCGATCCGGCGGCGGGGGGAGAACATCTCCTCCTTCGAGGTGGAGGTCGAGGTGCTGGCCCACCCGGACGTCAACGAGGCCGCCGCCGTCGCGGTGCCCTCGGAGCTCGGCGAGGACGACGTGATGGTGGTGGTGGCCCCTGTGGCGGGGCGCGAGATCGACCCCGAGGCGCTGCTGGCGTTCCTGCGCGGGCGCATGGCCTACTTCATGGTCCCCCGCTACATCCGCGTCCTGCCGGAACTCCCCAAGACCCCCAGCGCCAAGGTGATGAAGACCGACCTGAGGGCCGAGGGCCCGGCGGGCGCCTGGGATCGCGAGGCGGCGGGGATCTCGGTCAAGGGGGAGCGCTTCGGGGGCTGATCGGGGCGACCCTGGCCGGGCGACGGAGGGCGACTGCGGCGAGGGGCGGTCTACAGGCGCCCTGCGGGCGGGCTTGGCTGCGTCGCGGCTGCGGGCAGGGGGGCGCAGGTCCGGCTGGGCCGGGAGCCTCCGGCGGGCTCCTGACTCACCAGAGAACAAGACGCCCCGCGCCTGTTCTCCGGAGCCGTCCGTCGCTTGGGCTGCCTGAGCGACTCGCCCCCCGGGGTCAAGGACAAGCCGCGCGGAGCGCGGTCGCTTCGCGATCCCTGACCCCGGGGGACGAGTCGCTCTGACGGCGCCCGCGACGGACGGCTCCGGAGAACAGGCGCTCCAGGGGGGGGCGTGTGGCGGGCCGGGGGCGCCTGGGGGCGGCGGGGCGGATGGACCTGGGCGACCGTCGCGATGCGCAGCGGGCGGTTCCGGGGGGCGCTGGAATGCGGGGAGGCGAGTTCGGCTCAGCCGTCGGCGGGGCCGGGCATCTGGCCGCGCAGGCGGGGGACGTCGGCGATCAGCAGGCGGCCGTCGGCGCGCTCGACCAGGCCCATCGAGGCGAGGCGGCTCATCTCGCGCGAGACCGCCTCGCGGTGGGTCGAGATGCGCGAGGCCAGGTCGAAATGGCTCGGCGGGGGGCGCAGCTCGGCGCGCGGGCGCCGGGGGCGGCGAGCTCGGCCAGGCGCAGGAGCTCGGCCACCAGGCGCTCGCGCGCCAGCATGGTCGAGTATTCGAACACCCGCTCGGTCATCCGGCGCATCTGCAGGGCCAGGTGCTCGAGCAGCGCCCAGGCGAAGCCGGGACGGGTGGCGGCGAGTTCGCGGAAGCCGGCGGGGGGCAGGACCAGCAGCTGCATCGCCTCGGCCGCCTCGACGCTGGCGGTGCGGGGCGCGCCGTCGATGGCCGCGATCTCGCCGAACACCGCTCCGGGGCCGATGTCGCGGTAGGCCACCACCTTGCCGTTGCCCGCGTAGAGCGCCGCGGTCGCCCGGCCGCTCTGCACGAAATAGACGTCCAGGCCCGGCTCGTCCTGGGTCACGATCAGCTCGCCCCGCGCCACCTGGCGCAGCCGCGCCCGCGCCTTCAGCGCCTGAAGATCCTCCGGCGCCAGCCGGCCCAGGAACTCCGTCTCCTCGCTCATCGCGCCCGTCCCCTCCCGCGCCTGCGCCGTCCCGCCGCCGCGCGCGCCCGATCCTCGGGGCCCGCGGGAGAAATCGGCGCCGCCTGTGCGTTTTCTCACAGATTCGCCCCGCGGAGTCGGCAGAAGGTTTCCTTACGGATTTTTCATCTTTTGGAACGTGGCGCCAGACGTCGACCCTCGGATCGGCGGACGCCGGGCGGATGCCCGGCACGGCCCGGCACGGCCGGAGGCGTCGCGAAGACGGAGGATCCGGAGGGCGCGGCGCCGTGGGGGTCGTCCGCGCCCGGTCCGTCGTGCGCGGTGCGCCGACGGGAGGTCGTCCGGCGGTTCCTGACCCGCCGGACGGCCATGGCCTGAGGGCCGGTTAGGGATGGCCGGCCGCAGGCGGATGGAGCGCCGCTTCTCCTCCCCGGCGCTCCCGGCGCGCGCGACCCCGAGCGCGCGCCGACCGCCTCGTCCCCCGTCCCGGGGGGCCGGGCCGGGACGAGGCGACGGCTTGCCGGGGAGCGGCGGCCGGCGCAGGCTTCGTCCGCAGGGACGATCGACAAGGGGGAGTTCAACCATGGCGTCGCAGCCCAGGTCCGCGCGTGAAGAGCATGCGCCGCTCGCAGACTTCTTCGAGGACGTCTCGGTCTCCTCGGTGCTGGGGGGGCTGGCCGACCTGGTCGGCTCCAGCCTGCGCCGGGCGCTGGACCCGCGCAGCACCAAGCTGGTGATCTCCCGCGGGCCGATCCAGGAAGTCAGCGGCGTGTGGTACATCCTCGACGAGGACACCGCCATGGAGGTGCTGCGCAACGAGCACGGCCGCTATTCGGTGCGCGGCTACGCCGAGCGTGCGGCGCGCAGCCTCGGCCCGTTCTACCTCGGCTGCGACCGCGGCCCCGAGTACGACGCCGTCGGCCCGGCCGCCAACGAGCTGGTGATGGCGCTGCAGTGGGAGCAGGGCTTCGCGCTCGCCCTGGCCGCGGCGCGCCGGGCGCTGGCCGGCCACGACCCCGCGACGCGCCCGGACCCCGAGCGGGTCAGCCACGCCGCCCTCGCCGCCGCCTGCCGCGAGTGGTACGGCCTGCCCGACGACGGCGGCCGGGTGATCGAGGGCGAGGTCTGGAGCGGCGCGCCCCTGCCGCGCCTGCTCGACACCGGCCCGCCGCAGTGCCCCAACGACTTCGTGCTGCTCTCGGCCGCGATCTTCTTCGAGGATCCGTTCTTCCCGATCGGGCCCGCGGGGCGCGGCTCGGGCGGGCGGCTGCGCGCGGCGCTGCGCCGGCATGTGCGCGGCTTCCGGCTGGGCGAGATGGACCTGCCCGGCACGATCGCCTGCGAGCTGGGGCGGCGGATCAGGGACGACGAGGCGCTGGCCTCGACCCTGATCGGCCATGTGATGGGCATGGTGCCGACCACCAAGGAGAATTTCCGCGCCATCGTCGAGGCCTGGCGCGGCCATCGCGCCGACCTGGGCGAGGAGGGCGCGCTGGCCGCGGCGATGCGCGCGCGCCTCGCCGCGGGCGCATCGGAGGCGGACGCGGCGAAGGCGGTGCTGGTTCCCGCGATGACGGCCGCGATGCTCGAGGATCCGACCCCAGTCGAGGTCTGGCGCACGGTCGCCATGGACCACGAGCTGAACGGCCGGCAGCTCGAGGAAGGCGACGTGGTGGTGATCGCCATCGAGCGCATCGCCCACCAGGCGATCAACCCGCCCGCCGGCGGCCCCGCCCCGGATCCCGCCACGCTGGACGTGCGCCCGATCTTCGGCGGCGACCGCGCCCCGCGCGACGGACGCCCGGGGCAGGAGCACGCCTGCCCGGGCCGCGAGGCGGCGATGGGCCTGCTGGCCGGCATGGCCTGGGCGGTGCTCGAGACCCTGCCGGAATGAGCCCGCCGGGCGCCCTACAGCCGGGCGAGGAGGTCGGGGATCCCGGCCGCCCGCCCGGACATGTCGAGCGCCCCGAGCTCCTCCCCCGCCCGCTCCAGCGCGGCGCGGGCGGCGGCCCTGTCGCCCAGCTCCAGGGCGACGCG
>CAXGVP010000080.1:0-10012 GCA_964013055.1 uncultured Albimonas sp. | reverse complement strand
CGTCAGGCCCGGACCACCGCCCGCGTGCAGAAGTCGACGATCTCGTCGACCTGGCGCAGGCGCTGGTCCTCGGTCAGGTCGGGGGTGCGGGCCAGCGGACCCGACAGCGCCTCGAACAGCGAGCCGACGATGCAGGCGGACGAGATCTCGGGCGTCTGCTCGACGAAGTCGCCGTCGCGCATCCCCCGCTCGATCACCGTTTCGAAGACGCGCATCAGGCTGCGGCGGTGGCGCAGACGCTCCATCTCGATCTCGGAGTCGACGGATTCCGCCACCAGCGCATGGGCGAGCTGCCGGCCGCGGATCGCGCGGCTGGCGAAGGTGCGCGCGCAGTCGCGCAGGATCGCCCGCGGCGCGCCCGCGCCCATCGCCACCCCCGCCACGACGTTCACCTCGTGCTGGGAGACGACCGTCACCACCTCCACCAGCAGCGCGTTGCGCGACGGAAAGTGCTTGTAGAGGGTCGCCGGCGCCAGGCCCGCGCGGGCCGCGATGGCGGCGATCTGGGCCTCGCGGAACCCGGTCTCCGAGACCAGGCCGATCGCCGCCGACAGGATCCGCGTGCGCTTGTCGCGCAGCGGCATCGCGAAGTAACCCGACCGCGCGGCGAAGGCGCCGCCGCTTTCGCGGAACACCCGGCTGCGGGCGGCGCGGTCGTCGTCGAGCTCCCGCATCCGGGCGAGATACCATTCCTCGGCGAAGCGCCGCGCGGCCTCGAGCGTCTCCTGCCGGGAGCTGACCCGGGCGCTGCGCCCCTCGATCGTCGCCTGGCACTGCCAGAAGCGGCTGTTGGCCCGCCGGTAGAGGTTCACCCGGCCGCCGACGGCGAAGTGCCTTTCCTCGCTCATGCCCTGGCGATCCGTCCCGAGACTGTGCAAAAACCGTCTTCCGGATTCCGCCCTACGCGCAAGCGGCCCGAGTTGCAACTCGGGCCGCCGCGCGGGCCCGGTCAGGGCGCGAGATCGATGACGATCTTTCCGACATGCTCGCCGCTGGCCAGACGCCGGTAGGCCGCCTCGTAGTCCGCGAAGGGGAACGCCTGGTCGATCACCGGCCGGACGCCGTGCATCGTCATCGCCCGCAGCAGCGCCTCGAAATTCGCCCGCGGCCCGATGGCGGAGCCGGCGACGCTCAGGCTGCGCGAGAGGATGTCCATCGGCGGCAGACCGCCGCCGAAGCCGCTGGCGAAGCCCACCACTGCGATGTCGCCGCCCTTGCGGGTGGCCGCCGCGGACTTCCGGATGGTCTTCTCGCCGGCGATGTCGATCGTCTTGTCGACGCCCAGGCCCCCGGTCAGCTCCAGGATCTCCCGATCCCAGTCGGGCTGCTCGCGGTAGTTCACCACCGCCTCCGCGCCCATCGCCTTCAGCCGCTCGGCCTTCGCGGCCGACGAGGTGATCGCCAGCACCCGCGCGCCGAACATCCGCGCCACCTGCAGCGCGAACAGCGCGACGCCCCCCGTGCCCTGCACCAGCACCGTCTGGCCGGGCTGCAGCGGCGTCGAGAGGTTCAGCGCCGTCCAGGCCGTCACCCCCGCGCAGGGCAGGGACGCCGCCTCGGCATAGGTCAGCGTCTCGGGCAGCTGGACGACGGCGTTCTCATGCAGCCGGATATGCTCGGCGAGCCACCCGTCGCGGGTGATGCCGAGACTGTCGAGCTTGTGCTCCAGCAGGGGCGGCCCCCCGATCCAGTGCGGGTGGCAGGAGGCGCTGACCCGGTCGCCGACCCTGGCGCGCGTCACCTCGGCCCCCACGGCGACGACCTCGCCGGCGCCGTCGGAGAGCGGCACGCCGCTGGGCTGCAGGCCGTCGGCATAGCGCCCCTCGAGGATCGCCTGGTCGCGGTAGTTCAGCGAGGCCGCATGCACGCGGATCACCACGTCATGGGCCCCCGGCGTCGGGGTCGGCTCGTCGTGGAGCGACAGTCCCGGCCGGTCGCCCAGGGTCCATCGGACGGCTTTCATCAGGTCTTGCATGGTCGTCTCCCGGCCTCGTTCACATGAAGATCGCGCGGTTGAGGTGTGGATCTGCTCCGAACCGGTGCCCCCGCTGGATGGCGCGCAACCCTCTGAAAGAGAGATGCTTTAGGCAAATGGGCGGGGTCCGGATAGGCGCCTATCGGGACCCCGTCCCGCAAAAAATTTCTTTTCGATACCAAATTTTTACGCGCTCTTGGGGCGGGGTCCCAGTCCGGGGCCGATCCACAGGCCAGCACGGACGCTACCGCACCAACGTGTGGGAATACCGGGGCGTGAACACCATGCGGGCCGGGCGGATGGAGGAGCTGGCGCTGCACCCGACGGTGAAGCCGGTGCAAATGATCGCCGACGCGATCAAGGACGTCTCCGGGCGCGGGGAGATCGTGCTGGACCTGTTCGGAGGCTCCGGCTCGACGCTGATCGCGGCGGAGAAGACCGCCCGGCGGGCGTTCCTGTGCGAACTGGACCCGGTCTACTGCGACCGCATCCTCCGACGTTGGGAGGCCTACGCCAAGGATGACGCGGAGCGCGTGGTGTGCGGCTGGCCGGGCGCCGGTCTCTCGGAGGCCGCGGCATGAGCGGCGGCGAGGACAAGTCCCGCAAGGCGCTCCGGGCGAACCGCCCGGAGGCCGGCTACGAGGTGGGCTACGCGAAGCCGCCGGCGAAGAGCCGCTTCAGGCCCGGCGTCTCGGGCAATCCGAAGGGCCGGCCGAAGGGCGCCCGCAACCGCCCGGCGCTGCACGAAGAGCGGCTGAAGGACATCATCCTGGACGAGGCCTACCGGACGGTGTCGGTGCGCGACGGCGAGCGCAGCGTGACGGTGCCGATCGCGCAGGCGGTGGTCCGCTCGCTGGCGGTGAATGCGGCGAAGGGCAGGACCCGGGCGCAGGAGCTGTTCACTGAGCTGCTCGCCGCCACGGAGCGCGGGAACAAGCGGCTGCATGACGAGTGGTTGGAGACCGCCATCGGCTACAAGGTCGACTGGACCCGCGAGCTGGAGCGGCGCAGGGCGCTCGGCATCTCGGCGCCGGACCCGGTCCCGCATCCCGACGACATCGTCGTCGACATGCGCACCGGGCAGGTCGAGGTCCGCGGGCCGATGACGGCGGAGGAGAAGCCCGACTGGGATTGGCTGCGGGCCCGCAAGCGGATGTTCGAGGACGAGGTCGCCGAGCTGAGGAAGGAATTGGCAGACGATCCCGACCATCCGCATCGCGGTATGATCGAGGCCGACATCGCGCATGACGAACGGCTGCTGAAGATGCTGAAGACGGTCTTGCCGGACTGATACCTGGCCCACGGGTAGGCGACCAGGGGAGTTGTTTTGCGGGGTGCGGGTCGGCTCCGAACCGGGGCCCTTGCTGGATCGTACGCAACCCACTGAAAGAGAGATGCTCTGGGCAATTGGACGGGGTCCTGACCGGCGCCTATCGGGACACCGCATCGCACAAGGATTATTTCTCCATATTAGATACTTGCGCGCTCCCTGGCTGGAGTCCCGGTCCGGAGCCGATCCACACCCCGCCACGACCGCGCCCCTGCGACCCTCTCCGGGCGTCTCGCCAGGCTCCCAGTTTGTCCAAGCGCAAAGTTCGCCGCCCGGCGATGCGGTAGCCGAACCCATGATCTGTCCCTGCCCCTCTCCCCCGAAGAACGACTTTCGTCCGTTCGACTTGATCATTGTCAAGGTTCCGGGCGAGCCGGCCAGCTAAGTTATGGAAGTGTATACAAATATCCGAATTCGAGCCTTGGTCGGCCTGCTGCTGGTGGCTGCTCTCCTGGCATCGGCCGGGGCGGGAGGCTGGCTGCGGACGGTTCATGGCCTGGCGCTGGCCGGGGCCTCCCGGATCGAGATCTGCGGCGGGCACGGGCCCGAGATGGTGACCGTCGATCGGGACGGTCGCCGCGTGGATCCGGCCCAGGCCCAATGCGGACATTGCCCGGACTGCATGCAGATCCCGCTCGCCCAGGCGCCAGCCGTGGCCGAAACCTCGGCACGCGCCTGGGTCGCTCTTCGTCTACAGCCGCCGGCCGCCGCGATCCGCGGGACCGGCGTGAGGATCGCGCCCGTCGCCCGTGGCCCGCCCTCGCGCAAACCAGAGGTCACGGCATGACTTTCGCCCTCTCTCGACCCGGGGCTGCCCGCCTCTTCGCGGCCGCCTCGATCCACCTCCTGCTCGCGCTGCCGCTGGTCGCCGCCCTCGCGCCCATGGCGCAGGCCGAGGCCGTTCTCTCCCGCTTCCTGCCCCAGGTCGAGCCCGGCGCCCTGGCCGAGGGCGCCGACGCCTTCGGCCCCCTGCGCCCGGACCTGCCCGTCGCCCCGATCCTGCGCGGCGGCGAGCGCATCGGCTGGGTCTTCGCCACCTCCGATTTCGTCGGCACGACCGGCTATTCCGGCAAGCCGATCCATACCCTGGTCGCGCTGGACGACGACGCCCGCGTACTCGGCGTGGACCTGGTCAAGCATTCCGAACCCATCGTCCTGATCGGCATCCCCGACCGCGAGATCCGCGAGATGGTCGCCGGCTATCGCGGCGTGAGCCTGGTCGAGGAGGCGGCGGAGCATGGCTCGGCCCACGAGCTCGACATCATCTCGGGCGCCACGGTGACGGTGATGGTGATCGACGACTCGATCATCCGCTCCGGCCTGAAGGTGGCGCGCGCCCTGGGGCTGGGCGGGCTCTCCCCCGAGGTTCGCGATGGCCCGGCCTATGAAATCGACCGGACCGCGCAGGCGCCAAGCGCCTGGGTGACCCTCGAGGGCGACGGGACCGTGCGCCGCCTGTCGCTGGACGTGGGCCAGGTCAACGCCGCCTTCGCCGCGATGGGCGACCCGCGCGCCGCCGCCCGCGCCCTGACCGACCCGCCCGAGACCACCTTCATCGACATGGAACTGGCGCTGGTCTCGGTCCCCTCGATCGGCGAGGCGGTTCTGGGCGAGGCGGAGGCCCGCAATCTTCGCGCCTGGCTGGGCGAGGGCGAGCAGGCGATCGCCGTGGTCGGCCGCGGGCTCTATTCCTTCAAGGGATCGGGCTATGTGCGCGGCGGGATCTTCGACCGGATCGTGCTGATTCAGGACGACGTCTCGGTCCGCTTCCGCGACCGCGACCACCGCCGCATGGGGCCGATCGCGGCCGAGGGCGCGCCGGATTTCGCCGAGCGGGACCTGTTCCGCATCCCCGCCGACGCCGGCTTCGACCCGACCCGCCCGTTCCGCCTGCAACTGCTGGTGCAGCGCGAGGTGGCGGCGATCGAGAAGGTCTTCACCACCTTCGAGCTCGGCTACCAGCTCCCCGCCCGCTACCTGCGCGCCGTCGCCCCGCCCGCCCCCGTGGCGCAGGTCGAAGACGGCGACGAGGCGCAGGCCCAGTCCGCCCTGTGGAAGCGGATCTGGGAGGACAAGACGCTGGAGATCGTGGGGCTGAGCGTGATGCTCGCCATCCTGACGCTGGCCTTCTTCTTCCAGATGCAGCTGACCCGGTCCGATCGCGCCGTCACGATCTTCCGCGTGGGCTTCCTGACGGTCACGCTGGTCTTCCTGGGCTGGTACGCGAACGCGCAGCTCTCGGTCGTGAACCTGATGGCGCTGTTCGGGGCGCTGACCTCGGACTTCAGCTGGCAGGCGTTCCTGCTGGATCCGCTGACCTTCATCCTGTGGTTCTCGGTCGCCGCCGCCCTGCTGTTCTGGGGCCGGGGCGCCTATTGCGGGTGGCTGTGCCCCTTCGGCGCCCTGCAGGAGCTGACCAACCGCATCGCGCGCAACCTCGGCGTGCCGCAGATCAAGCTGCCCTGGGGCCTGCATGAGCGGCTCTGGCCCCTGAAATACATGATCTTCCTGGGACTGTTCGGCGTCTCGCTGGCCTCGATCGAGCAGGCCGAGCACCTGGCCGAGGTCGAGCCCTTCAAGACCGCCATCGTCCTGAAGTTCGTGCGCGCCTGGCCCTTCGTCGCCTACGCCGCCGCCCTGCTGATCGCCGGCCTGTTCGTGGAGCGGTTCTACTGCCGCTATCTCTGCCCGCTGGGCGCGGCGCTGGCGATCCCGGCCCGCCTGCGGATGTTCGACTGGCTGAAGCGCTACCGCGAATGCGGCTCGCCCTGCCAGACCTGCGCCAACGAATGCATGGTCCAGGCCATCCATCCGACCGGCGAGATCAACCCCAACGAGTGCCTGAACTGCATGCATTGCCAGGTGCTCTACCAGTCGAAGGTCAAGTGCCCGGTGGTCATCAAGAAGCTGAACCGCAAGGCGCCGACCTCGGACCCGGCCGCGTATCTCAAGCGCAAGGCCGCGGTCGCCAACCACCCCAACGTGCATTCGTAACCGGAGGGACGAGAGATGTCCGACCACGATCGCAACGAAAGCGGCCTCAACCGCCGCGACTTCATGGGCGCGGGCGCGAGCCTGGGCCTCGCCGGCGGCTCGGCGCGGCTGGGCCTGCTGGGCGGCGCCTCGGTCGCGGCCGCCGGCGCCGCGGCCGGCGCGCCGAGCGCGGCCCGCGCCCAGGGTGCGGCCGGCCACGCCACGCCCGCGCCGGGCGAGCTGGACGAGTATTACGGCTTCTGGTCCTCGGGCCAGTCGGGCGAGATGCGGATCCTCGGCGTGCCCTCGATGCGCGAGCTGATGCGGGTGCCGGTGTTCAACCGCTGCTCGGCCACCGGCTGGGGCCAGACCAACGAGAGCCTGAAGATCCTGACCCAGGACATGCTGCCCTCGACGCGCGAGTATCTCGCCGCCCAGGGCAAGACGGTGCACGACAACGGCGACCTGCACCACGTCCACATGTCCTTCACCGAGGGCAAGTACGACGGCCGCTTTCTGTTCATGAACGACAAGGCCAACACCCGCGTCGCCCGCATCCGCTGCGACGTGATGAAGCCCGACAAGATCATTGACATCCCCAACGCCAAGGCCATCCACGGCCTGCGCCCGCAGAAGTGGCCGCGCACCAACTACGTCTTCGCCAACGGCGAGGACGAGGTGCCGATGGTCAACGACGGCAAGATCCTCGACGATCCGTCGAAGTACGTGAACTTCTACACCGCCATCAACGCCGACGAGATGACGGTGGCCTGGCAGGTGATGGTCTCGGGCAACCTCGACAACACCGACGCCGACTATGACGGCAAGTATGCATTCTCGACCTCCTACAACTCGGAAATGGGCATGACCCTGCCCGAGATGATGGAGGCGGAGATGGACCACGTGGTCATCTTCAACCTCGCCGAGATCGAGAAGGGCATCGAGGCCGGCGACTATATCGAGCTGAACGGCGTCAAGGTGATCGACGGGCGCAAGGGATCGAACAAGAACTACACCCGCTACGTCCCGATCCCCAACAGCCCCCACGGCATCAACATGGCCCCGGACCGCAAGCACCTGTGCGTGGCGGGCAAGCTGTCGCCCACCGTCTCGGTGCTGGACGTGACCAAGTTCGACGCGCTGTTCGAGGACGCCTCGCTCGATCCCCGCTCGGTCGTCGTGGCCGAGCCGGAGCTGGGCCTCGGCCCGCTCCACACCTGTTTCGACGGCAAGGGCAACGCCTTCACCACCCTGTTCCTCGACAGCCAGGTGGTGATGTGGAACCTCGAGAAGGCCATCGCCGCCTACAACGGCGAGGCGGTGGACCCGATCCTGACCAAGAAGGACGTCCACTACCAGCCGGGCCACAACTCCACGACCATGGGCGAGACGCTGGAGGCCGACGGCAAGTGGTATCTTTCGATGAACAAGTTCTCGAAGGACCGCTTCCTCAACGTCGGCCCCCTGAAGCCGGAGAACGAGCAGCTGTTCTCGATCAACGGCCAGGAGCTGACGCTGGTCCACGACGGCCCCACCTTCGCCGAGCCGCATGACTCGATCCTCGTCCACCGCTCGGTGGTGAACCCCAAGTCGGTCTGGGACCGCCACGACCCGATGTGGGCCGACGCCCGCGCCCAGGCCGAGAAGGACGGCGTGGACATCGACGACTGGCAGGACACGGTGATCCGCGACGGCAACAAGGTCCGGGTCTGGATGTCGAGCCAGGCGCCCGAGTTCAGCCTGTCCCAATTCACCGTGAAGCAGGGGGACGAGGTCACGGTCTACGTCACCAACCTCGACGAGATCGACGACCTGACCCATGGCTTCACGCTGAACAACCATGGCGTGGCGATGGAGGTGGCGCCGCAGGCCACGGCCTCGGTCACCTTCACCGCCTCGAAGCCGGGCGTCTACTGGTACTACTGCCAGTGGTTCTGTCACGCCCTGCACATGGAGATGCGCGGGCGCATGTTCGTGGAACCCACGGGGGCCTGAGCCAATGCGCCGTCTCGTCCCCCTCCTGCTGGCCCTGATCCTCGTCGCCCCGCCCCTGCGGGCGGAGCGGGTCGAGGTCGCGCCCGCCCCCGGCGCGCTTTCCGCCGCGCTGGCGGGGGCGCGGGCGGGGGACGAGCTGATCCTGCTGCCGGGCCGTCACCACGGCCCGGCGGTGATCGCGGTTCCCCTCACCCTGCGGGGCGAGCCCGGCGCGGTGATCGACGGCGGCGGCGTCGGCTCGGTCGTGCGCGTCGAGGCGGCGGACGTCACCGTGCAGGGCCTGCGGATCGTCAACTCCGGCCGGGTCCACGAACCCATCGACGCCGGCGTCAGCCTCGGGCGCAAGGCGACGCGGGCGCAGGTGCTGGACAACGACCTGTCGGACAACCTGGTGGGCGTCGACGTCCACGGGGCCCGCGACGCACTGGTGGCCCGCAACCGGATCGAGGGGCTGCGGCTGGCCCGCATGAACGACCGCGGCAACGGCATCTACGTCTGGAACGCCCCCGGCGCGGTGGTCGAGGCGAACGAGGTCCGCTACGGCCGCGACGGCATCTTCTCCAACGTCTCGAAGCGCAACGTGTTTCGCGGGAACCTGTTCCGCGACCTGCGCTTCGCTGTCCACTACATGTATACCAACGACTCCGAGGTCTCGGAGAACGTGTCCATCGGCAATCACCTGGGCTTCGCCCTGATGTATTCCGACCGGATCGTGGCGCACGACAACCTCTCGATCAAGGATCGGGACTATGGCGTGATGCTGAACTACACCAAGGCCTCGGACATCTTCGGGAACTTTGTGACCGGCGGGGCGGAGAAATGCGCCTTCGTCTACAATTCCCACCAGAACCTGGTGGCCGAGAACACCTTCCACGGCTGCGCCGTCGGGGTCCACTTCACCGCCGGGTCCGAGCGCAACACCCTGACCGGCAACGCCTTCATCGGGAACCGGACCCAGGTGAAATACGTGGGAACCCGCGACCTGGAATGGAGCTTCGAGGGCCGCGGCAACTACTGGTCCGATCACGCCGCCTTCGACCTCGACGGCGACGGTCTGGCCGACGGCCCCTATCGGCCGACCGACGCCATGGACCGGATTCTGTGGTCCCAGCCCGCGGCCCGGCTGCTGCTGGGCTCGCCCGCCGTGCAGCTGGTGCGCTGGACCCAGTCGCAGTTCCCCGTGGCCCGCACCGGGGGCGTGGTCGATAGCCACCCGCTGCTCCACGCCCCGCTGCCCGAATTGCCCCCCGCCTTCGCGCGCATGGCCGCGGCCGAGCCCCTCTGGGCGCAGGCGCCGCGGACCGTCACGCAGGCCGAAACGGGAGACGATCATGCTCGCCATCAGCCATCTCGCTAAGGCCTACGCCGGCCGCCCGGCGCTCGACGACGTGTCGCTGGGCGTGGGGGCGGGGGAGCGGGTCGCCCTGCTGGGCCATAACGGCGCCGGCAAGTCCACGCTGATGAAACTGGCGCTGGGCCTGCTGCGCCCCGACGTCGGCCGGATCGAGGTCGCGGGCCACGCCCCGGGCTCGCCCGCCGCCCGGGCCGCGACCGCCTACCTGCCGGAGAACGTCGCCTTCCATCCTGCCCTCACCGGGCGGGAGCAGCTCCGCCACTTCCTCCGCCTGCGGGGCCGGCCCGCGCGGGAGGCCGACGGCCTGCTCGAGCGGGTGGGCCTCGCCGAGGCGGCCGGCCGGCGCATCGAGCCCCGCCATCGAGGAGATGTCGCCGCCGGCGCA
>CAXGVP010000079.1:0-10061 GCA_964013055.1 uncultured Albimonas sp. | reverse complement strand
CCGGCGCCTGGCCCCTGCCCGTCGTCGCCGCGGCGCTGGCCGCGCGGCTGGCCCGGTTCCCCGACGCCGAGTCGGGCCTGGCGCGCGAGGACGTCCTGCTGCTGGCCGCCACGGGCGACGACTGGACGCCGGCGCGGCGGATCCTGGGCGACGCGCTGGCCGCCAACGTGGGGCCGGACCGGCTGGGCGACCTGTGGCTCGCGCGCCTGCTGGGCGAGCTTGCGGACCCCGCCGTCGCCCCCCCGGCGCTGGAGTGGAAAGGCGAGGGCCGCTCCCTTCGCGGCGCCAGGCTGCGACGCACCGATCTCGGCCGCCGCCTGCTGGCCGGAGAGGCCTTCCGCCTGACCGAGGGCCGGTTCCGGCGCGAGATCGGCGGCGCCACGCTGGACCTCGCCGCCGGCCGTCTGTGGCTGCGCGAGGGGCGCGGGCTGCGCGCCTCGCGCCGCTGACGCGGCCTTCGCGGCGGGCGACGCAACGGCCTCAGCAGGGCTGCGGCGGGAGGGCGCAGCATCCTCCCGCACGGGGTTCGGAAAATCCGTTCGGACCCCGTTGACACCCCCCGCGGCCCCCAGTAGATCACCGCTCCAACGACACCTGCCCAGGTGGCGGAATTGGTAGACGCGCCAGCTTCAGGTGCTGGTTTCCGTATGGAAGTGGAAGTTCGAGTCTTCTCCTGGGCACCAATCGCACCGCCCCGCCGAGCATCCCTCGGCGGGGCGGTTGCGTTTCAGGCCCCCGGCATCCGCGCCTGCATCCGCCCCCGCGCCCTGCCCCCACCCTCTGCCCTCGGGCGACGGCGCCCAGAGCCTGCCTCCCGCGCGCGCCGGGCTTGACCCGGGGCCTCCTGCGCACCGCCCGGTCCCGGCGCGACGAGGCCGGATCGCGAGGCCCGCGGCCGCCCCGACCCGCTCGGACCGGCCGCGTCCGACCCGCCCCGAATCGCCGTCCCGGTTGATCTTCGCCGCGCCAGCGGGCATGACCGGCGCCGACGTGGGCCGCCTGTCGGCCGCGATGGCCGGAGGCTCGCAATGACCATCCATTCCCATGAAGGCGATCTTCCCGACGGGCTCGACCTGGGGCCGGTGGTCGCCATCGACACCGAGACCATGGGCCTGCGCCCGCATCGCGACCGGCTGTGCGTCGTGCAGCTGTCCTCCGGCGACGGGGACGCGCATGTGGTGCGCATCCCGCTGGACGCGCCCCGCGCGCCGAACCTCGAGAAGATGCTGGCCGACCCGGAGGTGCTGAAGCTGTTCCACTTCGGGCGCTTCGACATCGCGGCGATGGCCCATCGCTGGGGCGTGGTCGCGCGGCCCGTGTGGTGCACCAAGATCGCCTCCAAGCTGGTGCGCACCTACACCGACCGGCACGGGCTCAAGAACCTGTGCGCGGAATTGCTCGGCGTCGACATGTCCAAGGTCCAGCAGAGCTCGGACTGGGGCGCGGACCAGCTCAGCGACGCGCAGCTGGAGTATGCGGCCTCGGACGTGCTGCACCTGCACCGGCTGAAGGCGGAGCTGGAGACCCGGCTGGAACGCGAGGGGCGCCTTGAAATCGCGGCCCGCTGTTTCGACTTCCTGCCGGACCGGGCGGCCCTCGATCTCGCGGGCTGGCCGGAAGAGGACATCTTCTCTCACTGAACCCGGAAGGCGGATCCCGCGTGACACAGACCCAGGCCAGCCCCTCCCCCGCGCCGGCGCGCGAGAAGGACATGGAGATCGGCCGCCGCGTGCTGCGGCTGGAGGCCGAGGCGCTGGCCGAGTTCTCGCAGACCCTGGGCGAGAGCTTCGCCGACGCGATCGAGATGATGCTGGCCTGCGAGGGGCGGATCGTCGTCTGCGGCATGGGCAAGTCGGGCCATGTCGGGCGCAAGATCGCCGCCACCCTCGCCTCGACCGGCACGCCGTCCTTCTTCCTGCATCCGGCCGAGGCCAGCCACGGCGACCTGGGGATGCTGACCCGGGCGGACGTCGCGCTGGTGCTGTCGAACTCGGGCGGGACGCCGGAGCTCGCGGACGTCATCGCCCACTGCAAGCGCTTCGCGATCCCGCTGATCGGCATGGCCTCGCGCCCCGAATCGCCGCTGCTGGTGCAATCCGACGTGGCGCTGCTGCTGCCGCGGGCGCCGGAGGCGTGCTCGGTCGGGCTGGCGCCCACCACCTCCACCACGCTGGCGCTGGCGCTGGGCGACGCGCTGGCGGTGGCGCTGATGGAGCGGCGCTCCTTCACCGCCGAGGGCTTCCGCGTGTTCCACCCCGGCGGCAAGCTGGGCGCGCAGCTGATCAAGGTGCGCGACGTGATGCACGGCGGCGCCGAGATGCCGCTGGTCCACGAGGACGCCTCGATGCGCGACGTCCTGCTCGAGATCAGCCAGAAGGGCTTCGGCATCGCCGGCGTGACCCGCTCGGACGGCGCGCTGGTCGGCGCGATCACCGACGGCGACCTGCGGCGCAACATGGACGGGCTGCTGGAGCGCAGGGCCGGCGAGGTCTGTTCGCGCGATCCGCGCACCATCCGTCCTGACGCGCTCGCCTCCGAGGCGCTGGCGCTGATGAACCGGCGCGAGCGGCCGGTGCTGTGCATCTTCGTGGCCGACCCCGCGCAGGGGCCGGCGCCCGTGGGCATCATCCACGTCCACGACTGCCTGCGCGCCGGCGTCGACGGCGCCGGCCCCGGCGCCGGCCCCGATTCCGGCAAGGAGGGGTGAGGCGATGCCGCCCGCCCCGCGGCGCGACGTCTCGGCCTATTCGCGGCTGGTGCGGCGGCTGAAGATCGGCCTGCCGCTGCTGGCGCTGGCGCTGCTGTCGGCGATCTTCCTGCTGCCGGGGCGCGACCAGCTCGACCTCGGGCTGGTCTATTCCTCGGCCGACCTGATCAAGCTGGGCGAGGGGCTCTCGGTCTCCCGCCCGCGGATCGAGGGCTCGACCGCGCAGGGGGAACCCTTCGTGGTGGAGGCCGAGATGGCCACCCCCGACGGGCCGGATCCCACGCTGGTGGAGCTCGACGTCGTGCGCGCCGCCTTCACCCAGGCGGAGGGGCGGCGGATCGACATCGCCGCTGCCCACGGGGCGCTGAAGCCCAAGGCGCAGGCGTTGGCGCTGGACGGGCAGGTCACCCTGACCACCTCGGACGGCTACGAGGTCACGACCGAGCGCGTGGAGGCCGATCTGAAGAGCGGCGAGGCCACGGCCCCCGGTCCGGTCAGCGCAAAAGGGCCGGCGGGGTCTATCGACTCCGGCTCCTTCCGGGCGCGGCGGGTCGAGGCCGGGTCGGAAACCGAAGGCTCGGAGACGCTTGGCGGGCTCCCGCCGGGGGACTATCTTTGGTTCGAGAACGGCGTCCGGGTCACCTGGAAGCCGGCGGCCGAGGTCGAATGAGACCGCGAGGCCGGGGGGAAACGGGCCGACGCCGCGCATCCTGCGCGCAGGCCCCGGGACACGGGACGCGAGCATGAACTTCGCATTGGCGCCGCGCCGTCGGATCGCCGCCTTCGCCATGGCCGCCATGGCGGTCGCGGGCGCGGCCTCGGCGCAGTCGCAGGACAATCCCTTCGGATCGTTCAAGCACGACTCCAGCCAGCCGATCGAGATCACCGCCGACAGCCTCGCGGTGAACAACCAGGCCCAGACCGCCACCTTCACCGGCGAGGTCGTCGCCGGCCAGGGCACGCTGCGCCTGACCGCCGACAAGGTCACCGTCAACTACGGCGGCGGAACCGGCGGCGGCGAGGCCGCGCCAGGAACCGGAGAGATCGACAGCCTGCGGGCCGAAGGCTCGGTGTTCCTGTCGTCGGGCGCCGAGACGGCGAAGGGCGAGTGGGCGGAATACGACGTCTCCGGCGGCGTGGTGACCATGGGCGGCAACGTGGTGCTGACCCAGGGCGAGAACGCGATCTCGGGCCAGAACCTGCGAATCGACCTCAACTCCGGGGTCGGCGAGATCTCCGGCGGACGGGTGAAGAGCGTGTTCACGCCCCCCGCCCAGAACGGCGGCTGAGCATGGCCGACGGCGAGACGCAGTTCCGCGCAGGCCAGGCGCAGGCCGCGGCGACGGGCGGGCTGACGGTCCGCTCGATCGGCAAGGCCTATCGCCGGCGGCCGGTGGTGCGCGACGTCTCGATGACGCTCTGCCGGGGCGAGGTGGTCGGCCTGCTGGGCCCCAACGGCGCCGGCAAGACCACCTGCTTCTACATGATCACCGGCCTGATCCCGGCGGATTCGGGCGTGATCGAGATCGACGGCTCGGACGTGACCGAGCTGCCGATGTATCGCCGCGCCCGTCTCGGCCTGGGCTATCTGCCTCAGGAAGCGAGCATTTTCCGCGGGCTGACGGTGGAGGAGAACATCCTCGCCGTGCTCGAGCTGCATGTCCCGCATCCCGCGCAGCGCCACACCCGGCTCGACCAGCTGCTGGCGGAGTTCTCGATCACCCACCTGCGCCGCACGCCCGCGCAGGCGCTCTCGGGCGGCGAGCGGCGAAGGGTGGAGATCGCCCGCTGCCTCGCCTCCGACCCCTCCTACGTGCTGCTCGACGAGCCCTTCGCCGGCGTCGATCCCATCGCGGTCGGCGAGATCCGGACGCTGGTGTCGCACCTCAAGGACCGCGGCATCGGGGTCTTGATCACCGACCATAACGTGCGCGAAACTCTGGGCATCATCGACCGGGCATACATCTTGCATGAGGGTCACGTCCTGATGAGCGGCGCCCCCGACGAGGTGGTCGCGGACGCGGATGTCCGCCGGGTCTATCTCGGCGAAGGCTTCCGCATCTGACAGGACGCTCGAGCCCGCCCGGTCCTTGATCGGTCCCCCCAGGGGGACCGCGAGGGGAGAGACAGGGGTGGGGAGCGCTGGCCGCATGATCGGACCGCGTCTGGAACTGCGCACGTCGCAGCAGCTGGTGATGACGCCCCAGCTGCAGCAGGCGATCAAGCTTCTCCAGATGTCGAACCTGGAGCTCAGCCGCTTCGTCGACGAGGCGATCGAGCGGAACCCCCTGCTGGACCGCGCGCCCGAGCCCGAGACCGGCCCCGAGACCCCCGAACCCCGGCGCGAGGCGACCGAGCGGCTCGCCACCACCGACGCGGCGCTGCGCGACGGCGCCGCCGACAGCTCGGCACAGTACGAGACCGGCGCGGAA
This sequence comes from uncultured Albimonas sp., assembly GCA_964013055.1. GTDB lineage: Bacteria > Pseudomonadota > Alphaproteobacteria > Rhodobacterales > Rhodobacteraceae > Albimonas. The sequence continues at coordinate 4,922 of CAXGVP010000079.1, read as the reverse complement.
CAGCTCTACAATCCCGACGGCGCCGGCGGGCGCGAGGGATTGGGAGACGCCGCCCCCGCCTCCACCTGGCAGGCCCCCGTCGCCCGTCCCGGCTCCGGCGGCCCGGCCGCCGAGCTGCCGCCGCTGGAGGAGACGCTGGGCGCCGAGACCACGCTGATCGAGCATCTCGCAGGCCAGCTCGCCCTGATCCGCGCGCCCCGCACCACGATCAACGCCGCCATGGCGCTCGCCGCCGACATTGACGAAGCGGGCTACCTGCGCATCGAGGAGGACGAGGCCGCCCGGCGGCTGGGCGTGTCCGAGCAGGTGCTCGACGACGCCATCGCCCTGCTGCACCAGTGCGAGCCCGCCGGCATCGGGGCTCGCAGCCTGGCGGAGTGCCTGGCCCTGCAGCTCGCCGAGAAGGACCGGTTCGACCCGGCGATGCAGGCGATGGTCGACAACCTGCCGCTGCTGGCGCGGGCCGACTTCAAGGCGCTGTCGCGCATCTGCGGCGTCGACGAGACCGACGTGCGCGAGATGGCGGCCGAGATCCGCGCCCTCGACCCCCGCCCGGGGCGCGAGTTCACCGCGCCCCCCGCGCTCGCCGCCGTGCCCGACGTGTTCGTCAAGCGCAGCCCCGAGGGCGGCTGGCTGGTGGAGCTCAACACCGACACCCTGCCCCGCGTTCTGGTCGACAACGCCTATGCCGCGACCCTTGCGAAGGGCGGCGACGAGAAGGCCCGCGCCTTCGTCTCCGAATGCCGCCAGTCCGGCGGCTGGCTGGTGCGCTCGCTGGAACAGCGGGCGCGCACCATCCTGCGCGTGGCGGTCGAGATCGCGCGGCGGCAGGAGGCGTTCTTCGAGGAAGGCGTCTCGGCCCTGCGGCCGATGACCCTGCGCATGGTCGCCGACGAGATCGGCATGCACGAGAGCACCGTCAGCCGCGTCGCCGCCGGCAAGCATCTCGCCTGCGAGCGGGGGATTTTCGAGCTGCGCTGGTTCTTCACCCAGGCCCTGGCCTCGACCGACGGGGGGGAGGCGCACTCCGCCGCCGCGATCCGCGACCGGATCAAGGGCCTGATCGACGCGGAGGAGCCGCGCAAGACCCTCTCGGACGACCGATTGACGGCAATTCTCCGGAACGACGGCGTGGATATTGCGCGACGTACTGTCGCGAAATATCGTGAGGGCATGAACATCCCGTCGTCGGTGCAGCGCAGACGTCTCAAGACCGCGGCCGCGTCCTCCTGAAGGGGGGCGCGGCGGACGGAAGGCCGCGGGGGAATATCCCTCCGCACAGCTCGCAAACCGGCCCCGCCCCCCCCACATGAAGGACACGGCCGCCAATGGCGCGGCGCAGCCGATCGCCCGGCGGCCGGGATGGCCGGAGAGAGCTCCCGCTCCCTTCGGCGGCCAAGAGTGGAGGTCGGCCAGAATGCACATCCAGGTGAACGGCAAGCAGATCGACGTCGGCGAAGCCCTGCGCGGGCACGTCGAGGATCGCTTCACTGCAGCCGTCGGAAAATACGCCGAGAATCCAATCGACAGCACGGTGACCTTCTCGCGCGACGGGCACGAGACGGTCTGCGACGCGACCGCCCACCTGTCGACGGGCATGGTGGCCAAGGCCAAGGGGAAGGCGACCGACCCCTACGCCGCGGCCGAGAGCGCCTGCGACCGGCTGGAGAAGCAGCTGCGCCGCTACAAGCGCCGGCTGAAGGATCACCACAAGGAACGTCCGAACCCGATCCCCGCGCTGGAAGCGGCCGGATACGTGCTGCAGACCGCGGCCGACGACGCCCATCACGACGACGACTGGGAGGAGCCCGCGAGCCTCGATCCCATGATCATCGCCGAGATGCGCCACCCGGTTCAGTCCCTGACCGTGGGAGAGGCGGTGATGGCGATGGAGATGGCCGACGAGTCGTTCCTGCTGTTCAAGAACAATTCCCATGGCGGGATCAACGTGGTATTCCGCCGGCCCGACGGAAACATCGGGTGGATCGATCCAGCGAATCTGCCCGAAGGCTGAACAACCGGAACGCGAGCGAGATCGGGCTTGAAGCTCGACGTGGCCGGCGCGCATCCCGCGCCGGTCGCCGCAGTTCCCGGCAGACCGAGAGACAGGCGTTATGACCCTCGAGCAACTGATCGGGCCGGAGGCGCTCGCCCCAGCCCTGCGCGCCTCGAGCAAGAAGCAGCTGCTTCAGGAGCTCGCCGCGCGTGCGGCCGACCGCTTCAGCCTCGACGCGCGCGAAGTGTTCGAGGCGTTGATGGAGCGCGAGCGCCTGGGCCCGACCGCGATGGGCCGCGGCGTCGCGATCCCCCATGCGCGGCTGAAGTCCGCGCCGCGGATCATGGGCTATTTCGCGCGGCTGGAGAAAGGCGTCGACTTCGACGCCGCCGACGGCGCGCCCGTGGACCTGGTGTTCCTGCTGCTCGCCCCCGAGGACGCCGGCGCCGACCACCTGCGCGCCCTGGCCCGCGTCTCGCGCCTGCTGCGCGACGAGGGGCGCTGCGCCAAGCTGCGCTCGACCCCGGATTCCAACGCGCTCTACGCGATCCTGGTCGAGACGCTGACCACCGACGCCGCCTGAGCGGCGACCCGTCCGCCCTTTCGCCTCGGACTTTCGCCTCAGCGGCGACGCGACCTCGTTTCGCCTGAGACGGCGACGCGGATTCGCTTCGCCTCAGCGGGCGACGTTTCTCCCCCTTGCCGACGCTGCGCCGTGGGCCCGCTTCGCGGGCGCCGCGCCACGGCTGTCGCGCCGATGGCGGGCCGGGCGCCGGCGCGGCTGTCGGGCCCTGGCGCGCGGGGCGAGGGGGCCTGCGGCGAGGGGCGGCGCGACGCCGGCGGGGGCGTGCTAAGCTGCGCGGGCAGGCCGCCGGGCGGCCGTTGCGCGGGGAGGCCGCCATGGAGATCCTGTCGTCGCTGCTGGGCGTGCTGGCCACCGGGCTCGGCATCTTCACGGTGCTCGCCGCGGTCACCTGGAACTGGGATGCCGGCCTGCTGAAGGGCACGGCGCGGACCCTGGCGCGCGAGCTGGCCCGCCCGGGGCGCGCCGGGGAGGCGGCGGCGCGGGAGGCGAGCGAGGCCTTTCTGCGTGCAGCCCTGGGGCCGGAGGCGCCCTTCGGGCGCTTCGCGCTGCGCGCAGCCGCCTGCTCGGCCGGCGCGCTGCTGGCGCTGACGCTGGTCTATTTCCAGTCGATCCCGGACCTGCCGGCGAGCTTCTTCACCGAGTGGGCCTCGTTGAAGCTGCTGCTGCGGCAGATGCTGCTGAACGGGTTCGTCTCGGCCTTCCTGGTGACCTGGGCCTCCTGGGCGGTGGGGGGCGCGATGATCGGGCGGCTGGCGGGGGCGGGGCCGGGGCGGCTGGCGCTGCACATCGCCTTCGACATCCTGCTCAAGCTGGCGCTGCTGCTGGGCGCGAGCGCGGTGATCTTCGCGCTCTTCGCCCGTTTCGCCGGCAGCTTCGGCGGCTCGGTCGAGACGGCGGTCGCGGTGGTCCCCGAGACGCTGGCCTCGGCGCTGGCGTTCCGGGCGCTGTCGGGGGCGCAGGTCTATGCGGCGCTGCTGACCGGGTTCCCGTGGTTCCTTCTGCTGATCCTGCGGCTGGCCGCGCCCCGCCCCTGGGTGGGGGAGCTGTGGCGGCGCGTCGGCCGCGCGCTGCCGATCGAGGACAAGCCCTTCCGCTTCCTCGGCATCCTGCTGGCGGGATTCTGCGCGGTCTCGGGCCTGGCGGCGGCGCAGATGCTGCGCGCCCTGCGCGACGCCGCGGGATGGTGAGCGCAGGCGAGGCGCCGCGCGAGGGTCGGGCAAGGCGCAGGGCACGGGCCGGGCACGGGCCGGGTTGATCGGCGCGGCGGCGCGTGTCACTCAGGCCGGGCGCGGCGATCAAGGGCCGCGTCGGCGCGACCTCTTCCGGGGCGCCGGGTGGACCCAAGGAGGACCGAGAATGATCCGCATGACGACCCTCGCCCTGGCCGGCGCCGCGGCGCTGGCCGCCTCGCCGGCGGCGGCGCACCTGGCGCCGGGCGCGCATGGCTCGCTGGCGGCCGGCTTCACGCACCCGCTGTTCGGGCTCGACCACGTTCTGGCGATGGTGGCGGTGGGCCTGTGGGCCGCCCAGGTCGGCGGCCGCGCGATGGCGCTGATCCCGGCGGCCTTCGTCGCGGCGATGACCGCGGGCTTCGGCCTGTCGGTGGCCGGGCTGGCGCTGCCCTCGGCCGAGCCGATGATCGTGGCCTCAGTCGTGGCCCTGGGGCTGCTGGTCGCCTCGGCCGTGCGGCTCGACGCGCGCGTGGGCGCGGGGCTGGTGGCGCTCTTCGCGCTGTTCCACGGCGCGGCCCATGGCGCGGAGCTCGGCGAGGCCGGCGCCGCCGCCTTCGGCCTGGGCTTCGTGCTGGCCACCGCAGCGCTGCATGGCGCGGGCGTGGCGCTGGGGCTCGGCCTCGCGCGGCTCGGCCCGGTGGCGGCGCGCGCGCTGGGCGGCGCCACGGCGGTCGCCGGCATGGCGATGGCCTTCGCCTGAGACCTGGCCCCCGGGCCTTGCGAAGGGCGCGCCTCGGCGCGCCCTTCGGCGTTTCAGCGGCCCTCCAGCGCCGGGCCCAAGACCGCCTGGCTGATGTGCACCGGCAGGCGCCAGGCGTCGGGCCGGTCGTAGTTCCCCGCCAGCACGATCATCGCGAGGTCGAGGCCCCGGTTGATCGACAGGCGCTGGCCGCCGTTGCCGAAGCCGGCGGCCCAGGGCGGGGACTCGCCCGGCGCGGTCCACCAGAAGTAGCCGTAGCCGGGGTCGAATTCGGCGGGGCCGGTGGGCACGCGGGGGCGGAAGGACTCGGCGATCCACTCGGCCGGGATCAGCTGGCGGCCGTCGGCGGCGCGGCCCTGCGCCAGCAGCATCCGGGCGAGCTTCGCCAGCCCCCGCGCGCTCATCCGC
>CAXGVP010000078.1:0-10212 GCA_964013055.1 uncultured Albimonas sp. | reverse complement strand
GCATTGCCGGTCTGCGTGAGCTAATAGGCCCAGACATCGAGCTGATGCTCGACTGCTGGATGGGACTCGACGTGGCATACGCGGTCCGACTCATCGAGGACCTCCGCCCGTTCAAACTTAAGTGGGTCGAGGAAATTCTTCGGCCCGAAGACATGGACGCCCACGCAGAGTTACGACGGCGAATCCCTTGGCAGTCACTTGCGACCGGCGAACATTGGTCCACGCCTATGCCGTTCCAGCATGCCGCCAGACACCATCTGGTTGACGTCTTTCAGCCAGATATCCAGTGGGTAGGCGGGCTTACTCCACTAGTCCACATCTGTGCAATCGCTGCTGCTTCAGGAATATCGGTGATCCCTCACGGGGGGATGAACGATCCCTACGGGCAGCACGCGTGCTATGCCATGCCCAACATCCCATGGGGCGAGTATTTCGTCTCTGCACCACGTGGAACTGATCTCACCGACGCAGTAACCGTGGCAGGTGCCGCACATCCGGTCAACGGACGGCTCCGACCATCCGATGCACCAGGATTCGGCATCGAGATTGATCTCGCCACTCTCCCGCTGTATAGCTAGCCCCAACACCGATAGGCCGTCATCCGGGAGAATGCGATGTGACACCGGGTGTCATATCGCCCACAATCACCCCCAACGTCGTGAGCCGACGAGGTTATCGGCCATATGCTGATCACCGACGTACGCGCGTTCCCATACATTGCCGACGAGTCGAACCCGCGCTTCGGCCCAATCCTCTTTGTGCGCGTTGATACGGACGCCGGCATCTCGGGCTGGGGCGAGGGGTCCACATGGTTTGGTGGCTCAGTATTCATCGCCGGCTACGGGTTGGAGCAAATCCGCGACATGCTCATCGGCAGAGCCCCCGCCGAGATCGAGGCGATGCTGGGCCGTCACCCCGCGATCCTCGGATCCGGCGTCATCGGGCGCGAGGACCCCGACAAGGGCCAGGTCCCGGTCGCCTTCGTGGTGCTCGACAAGGACAAGGCCGAGGGGCTCGACGGCCCCGCCATCGAGCTTTGGTGCGGCGAGGCCATGGCCACCTACAAGCGCCCCGAAGTGCGCCTGGTGGACGCCCTGCCGATGACCGCCACCGGCAAGGTGAAGAAGGACGAGCTCGCCAAGCTGCTGTGACCGCTTGAAGAACCGGCGGCGCGGCGGGCGGGGTTCGTCGCGCCCATCCTGCGGCGAAATGGTTTGCTGGTTGACCACCTACCCATTATTCTGCCGCGACGAGAACCGGTCGAATCAAGACCGGACCAGGGAGGAGACACGATCATGATCACCCGCCGTTCCGCGGGCCGCTTCTGCGCGGCCGCCGTCTGCGCGCTGGGCGCGCTGGGCGCGCTCGCCGCCGCCCCCGCCTCCGCCAAGGAGCTGCGCATCGTCATCGGCGCGCCGGGCGAAAGCTCGCTCCAGCAGGCGATGCGGATGTTCGCCACCAAGATCGAGGAGAACACCGGGGGCGAGTACACCGGCAAGACCTACGAGGGCACGCTGCTGTCCTATGCCGAGTCCACCGCCGGCGTGCGCGACGGCATCGCCGACGTGGCCTACACGGTGCCCGCCTACACGCGGGCCGAGTTCCCCAACACCAACCTCGTCGTCGACATGGCCACCGCCTCGGACGACCCGGTGGTGATGGCCGCCGCCTCGACCGAGTTCATGTACACCTGCGAGCCCTGCATGAAGGAGTACCGCGACCAGAACACGGTGTTCCTCGGCTTCGCGGTGATCGGGCCCTATTACCTGATGTCCGTCGACAAGATCACCGAGATGTCCGACTTCCAGGGCAAGACCCTGCGCGGCTTCGGGCCCTTCGGCCGCTGGGTGGACGCGATGGGCGCGACCTCGGTCGTGATCGGCGCCACCGACATCTTCGAGGCGATGAACCAGGGTCAGCTGCACGGCAACACCCACACGCTCGACACGCTCAAGTCGCTGTCGATCGGCGAGGTCGCCGACTACATCCTCGACGCGCCGATCGGCCTCTACATCGGCAACGCCATGTTCAACACCAACCGCGACCTGTGGGAGGAGCTGACGCCCGAGCAGAAGAAGGGCTTCATCATGGCGGCCTCGGATTCCATCGCCTGGGCGACCGTCGACTACTTCAAGGTCAACGCCGGCTACCTGGACGACCCCGCCAGCGTGGGCGTCGAGGTGGTGCAGCCCTCGGCCGAAGTCGCCGAGGCCACCGCGAAGTTCCGCAAGGAGGACCTCGAGACGGTCGCCGACCTCAACATCCAGAAGTACGGCATCGCCGACGCCGAGCAGCAGGTCGCCCGGATGAAGGAGCTGGTGAAGAAGTGGACCGACATCTTCGCCGACGTCGACACCACGGACCCGGCGGCGGTGCAGGCGATCTTCGCCGAGCAGCTGTTCGGGCAGCTCGACCCGTCCGCGATCTGATCGACCGGACAGGGAGCGAACCATGCAGGCCATCGGCCGCGTGCTGAACTGGATCTCCCACGGCGCCGCCTTTCTCGGCGCCGTGGCGGTGATCCTGATGATGTTCCAGATCGTCCTGGACGTCGTGATGCGCAATCTCTTCCAGGCGCCGGTGCCGATGACGACCACGGTCGTCGCCAAGTGGTACATGGTGGCCTGCGCCTTCCTCCCCCTCGCGATGAGCGAGATCGTCAACCGTCACATCGCGGTGGAGGTGGTGTTCTCGTCGCTGTCGAAGCATCGCAAGCGGATCGTGGGCGGCTTCGCCTGCCTGGTCGCCTTCGTGGTGGCCGCCGCGATGGTCCGCCCGTTCTGGTTCGAGGCGGTCAAGAAGTTCGAGGCGGGATCCTTCATCGTCGAGAACGGCCGCCAGCTGCCGGTCTGGCAGACCTACTTCTTCCTGCCCATCGGCTTCGCGCTGTTCGCGGCCGTCCTTCTCTACCGGGTCGTGGTCCTGTGGACCGGCGCGAAGAGCGGCCTGGGCGAGACGCCCATCGACGCCGATCCGGTGGCGGACCCCGCCTCCGAGGGGGTCTGAGGGCATGGCGAGCGAATACGTCGGCCTGATCGGCCTCGGCATCCTGGTGTTCCTGCTGCTGGCGCGCGTGCCCATCGGCCTGAGCCTGGTGCTGGTCTCCTTCGGGGGCATCTACGCCCTGATCGGCGCCCGCCCCGCCTGGGGGATGCTGGCGGCGATGCCCTACGACTTCACGTCCAAGTGGACGCTGAGCTCGGTGCCCATGTTCCTGCTGATGGGTTTCGTCTGTTACCACGCAGGGCTGACCCGCGGCTTGTTCGAGGCGGCGCGAAGCTGGCTCGCGCGGCTGCCCGGGGGCCTCGCGGTCGCGTCCGTCTGCGGCTCGGCCGGGTTCGCGGCGGTGACGGGCTCCTCCATCGCCTGCTGCGCGGCGATGGGCCGGATCGCGATCCCCGAGATGATGCGGGCGCGCTACGACCCGGCGCTCGCCACCGGCGCGATCGCCGCGGCCGGCACGCTGGGCGCGCTGATCCCGCCCTCGATCCTGCTGATCCTGTTCGGCGTCTTCGCCGAGGCGCCGATCTCCAAGCTGTTCATCGGGGGCATCGGGGCGGGGCTGACCACCGCGGTCCTCTACATCGCGATGATCATGATCCGCGCGACCCTCAACCCCGAGATCGCGCCCCGCCTCGACCGCCTCCCCCCGATGGAGGAGCGGCTGCGCCACCTGCGCGAGACCTGGCCGGTGCTGGCCCTGCTGGTGGTCGTGATCGGCGGCATGTTCGTGGGCCTGTTCACCGCCACCGAGGCCGGCGCCGTGGGCGCGCTGGCGGCCATCGTCATCGCGCTCGCCAAGGGCTCGCTGACGCTGGGGGGGGTGTGGGAATCCCTCAAGGAAACCCTCATCACCACGTCGTCGCTGTTCCTGATCGCCATCGGCGCCAACCTCCTGACGCGGTTCCTGGCGCTGTCGGGGGCGGGGGACTTCATCGCCGACGCGATCATCTCGATCCAGGCGGACCAGCTGACCCTGCTGATCGGGGTGTCGATCATGTATCTGATCCTGGGCATGTTCCTCGACCCGCTGGGGGCGATGCTGCTGACCCTGCCGGTGATGCTGCCGGTGCTGGATCAGGCGAACATCGACATCATCTGGTTCGGCGTCTTCCTCGCCAAGTTCCTCGAGATCGGGATGATCACGCCCCCCATCGGGCTGAACGTCTTCGTCATCAAGGGCGTGGTGGGCGACAAGGTGCCCCTGACCACGATCTTCCGCGGCATCGGCTGGTTCCTCGCCGCCGACTTCGTGGCCGTGGTCCTGTTCATCGCCTTCCCCGAGATCATCACCTGGCTGCCGCAGTTCATGGACTGAGCCGCGGCGGCTCCCAACCCTGGGAGACGCGCATGACCTACAATCTCGATCCCCGGATGCCGGCGCCCGAAGAGGTGATCATCCGCGACCTGATCGACCGGTTCGCGGCCGAGCAGCCCGAGAAGACCTATGCCGTCTTCCCCGACATGTCGGAGTGGACCTACGCGCAGATGAAGGACCTGGTGGTGCAGACCGCCATCGGGCTCCAGCGGCTGGGCGTGAAGCAGGGCGACCACGTTCTCGTCTGGCTGCCCAACGGGCCGGATATCCTGCGGATCTGGTACGCGCTGAACTACATCGGCGCGGTCAACGTGCCGATCAACACCGCCTACAAGGGCAAGCTGCTGGAGCATGTGGTCGAGAACTCGGACGCCGAGCTGATCATCGTGCATGCCCAGCTCGCCCCCCGCCTGGCGGACATCGACCGGGCGAAGCTGAAGCGGGCGGTGATCCTCGACTGCGCGCCCGATCCGGTGGCGGATCTGGAGATGCATCCGGCCGAGGCGGTCCTGCCCGAGGGCGGAGAGCTCGCGCCGCTGGAGCGGCCGATCACGCCCTGGGACACGATGTCGATCATCTACACCTCGGGCACCACGGGGCCGTCGAAGGGGGTGCTGAGCAGCTACATGCACCTGTGGGCGTCCTCGACGGTGGCGCAGGCGGAGTCCACCGACCGGCAGATGGTGAACCTGCCGATGTTCCACGTCGGCGGCACCTTCCCCTGCTACCGGATGCTGCAGACCGGCGCCTCGCTGTCGATGATCGAGAGCTTCCGCACCGAGGAGTTCTGGGACGTGGTCCGGCGCACCGGCACCACCTATGTGATCCTGCTCGGCGTGATGGCCCAGTTCCTCGCCAAGCAGCCGCCCCGGCCCGACGACGCCGACAACCCGCTGCGGCGCGTGTTGATCATCCCCTACGACTTCGACACCCGCCCCTTCGCCGAGCGCTTCGGGGTCGACACCTACACCATGTTCAACATGACCGAGATCAGCTGCCCGCTGGTCTCGGAGATCAACTCCACCGTCCTGCACGCCGCCGGCCGCCCCCGCCCGGGCGTCGAGGCCCGCGTGGTCGACGAGAACGACTGCGAGGTCCCGGTGGGCGAGGTCGGCGAGCTGGTGCTGCGCGCCGACTGCCCCTGGACGATGACGCATGGCTACTACAAGAACCCCGAGGCCACCGCGAAGTCCTGGCGCAACGGCTGGTTCCACACCGGCGACGGGTTCCGCACGGACGCGATGGGCAACTTCTACTTCGTCGACCGCATCAAGGACGCGATCCGCCGGCGGGGGGAGAACATCTCCTCCTACGAGGTCGAGGCAGAGGTGCTCGCCCACCCCGACGTCGCCGAATGCGCCGTGGTCGCCGTGCGCTCGGAGGTGTCGGAGGACGAGGTGCTCGCCGTCGTCGCCCCCGTGGCCGGCAAGACGCTGACGCCGGAGGATCTGCTGCATTTCCTCCTGCCTCGCATGGCGCATTTCATGGTCCCGCGCTACGTTCGGATCGTGAACGAACTGCCGCGCACGCCCACGGCCAAGGTCCGCAAGATCGAGCTGAGGGAAGCCGGCGTCACTCCCGACACCTGGGACCGGGAGGCCGCGGGCATCCGCGTGCGGCGGGAGAAGATCGGTGCGTGAAGACCCGCGCGCCGCGGCGAAGGAGGCGGGAGAGCAGGATGGACGATCACGGCCCCGCCCAGGCGCCCGAGCCCGATGCCGCCCCCCCCGAGGCCGGTCCGGTCGTCCTCGGTCCCAAGGAGGAGCGGCGCGAGACCTCCGACCGCCGCATGCTGCGCGCGGCCATCGCGCTGATCGCCCAGCACGGCTCGGTGGGGGCCTCGCTGGCGCAGATCGGGCTGGATGCGGGCTATTCCCGCGGCCTGCCCGCGCAACGCTTCGGCACCAAGATCCGGCTGCTGGAGACGGTGGCCGACGTGACGGCGGAGCGCTTCGACCAGCTGGTGGCCGAGCGGACGGCGGGCCTGCGCGGCTGCGCGGCGCTCGACGCGCGGATCCGCGCCCAGATGGAGGCGGTGCGCGACGCGCCGGAGGCCGCGACCGCGGTCTATCACCTGATGGTCGACGCCATCGGCTCGGTCCCCGAGCTGAAGCCCCGCATCGCCGCCCTGCACGAGGGCTACCGCCGCACCATCCGCAAGCATGTGCTGGAGGCCCGCCAGATGGGCGAGCTGCAGGAGGGCGTGGACGTCGAGGAGACGGTGCGCGCCATCCAGGGCGTGATCTCGGGCCTGTGCCTTCAGGCCCTGATCGCGGGAGACACCGCGCGGCTGGGCCGCGACGGAGAGGTGGCCGCGAACCTGCTGATCGCGAGCATTCGAAAGACGAGCTGACCGCCGCATCCCGGATCCCCCGGGCGCGGACGGGCGCCATGGGAGGAGACCGGGTATGAGCGAAATCGAGCTGGAGTCCGAGGTGGCCGGCGTGGTCCTGAGCCTGACCGCCGCCGCCGGCGCCACCGTCGCCGAGGGCGACGAGATCATGGTCATCGAGTCCATGAAGATGGAGATCCCGGTGCTGGCCACCGGCCCCGGCACGGTCGCCTCGCTGGCGGTCGAGGAGGGCGAGGCCGTCTCCGAGGGCCAGGTGCTGGCGAGGATCCGTTCGTGAGCGACCGCAAGCCCCCCGACGCGGCCGCCGAAATGGACGGCTTGCTCGACGCGCTCGCCTCCGACCGCGCGGCGACCCTGGACGCCGCCCGCCCCGCGGCGGTCGCGAAACAACACAAGCGCGCGGGCATGACCGCGCGCGAGCGCATCGCCCACCTGGTCGACCCCGGCTCGTTCCGGGAGGTCGGCCAGCTCGCCCGCGAGGCCGACGCCGCCCCCGGAGAGCGCCCCGCCGACGGCGTGGTCGCCGGCGGCGCGATGATCGAGGGCCGCCCGGCGGTGGTCCTCGCCCAGGACTTCATGACCGTCGGCGGGTCGTCGGGCGAGCTGGGCGGCAAGAAGCTGCACATGGCCGTGCGCCGCTCGATCCGCGAGGGCGCGCCGCTGGTGATGCTGCTCGACGGCGGCGGCCACCGCATCCAGATCGGCCAGAGCTCGCGCCGCTATGCGCCCTCCACGACCACCTTCCAGGAATTCGCGAGGCTCTCCGGCTGGGCCCCGATGGCCGCCGCCATGCTGGGCGCGGGCTTCGCCGCGCCGACCAATTTCGCGGGGCTCGCGGACTTCATCTCGATGGTCCGCGGCCAGTCCACCATGGGCCTCGCCGGCCCCGCGCTGGTGAAGGCCGGCACCGGGGAGGACATTGAAAAATTCGAACTCGGCGGCGCGCAGGCCCAGGTCGACCGCAACGGCATCGCCGACCTCGGCGTCGAGGACGAGGCCGCCGCCCTCGACAGCCTCAAGCGTTTCCTGAGCTATCTGCCCTCCAACGCCCGCGCCCCGATGCCGATGACCCCGGCGCCGGCCGAGGACCCCGCCCGCGCGGAGGCCCTGCGCGGCCTCGTTCCGGCCAACACCCGCAAGGCCTACGACGTGCGCCGGGTGATCGACCTGGTGATGGACGAGGGCTCGGTCTTCGAGGTGAAGCCGACTTACGCGAAGAATGTCGTCACCTCGCTGGCGCGCCTCGCCGGCCGGCCCGTTGGGGTGATCGCGAACCAGGCGATGAGCCTCGGCGGGATGCTCACCGGCCCCGCTTGCGACAAGGTCGCCCATTTCGTGGCGCTCTGCGACGCGTTCGGCCTGCCGCTGGTCTATTTCATCGACGTGCCCGGCTTCTCGATCGGCTCGCCGGCGGAGAAGGCGCAGCTGGGCCGCCGCTCCGCCAAGCTGATCTACGAGCTGGGGCACGCCACCGTTCCGCGGGTCTCGGTGGTCCTGCGCAAGGGCTACGGGCTGGGCTACGTCGCCATGGCCGGCGGGCGCAGCTTCGAGGCGGACGCGGCGCTGGCCTGGCCCACCGCCGAGATCTGCGCGATGTCCATCGAGGGCGCCGTCGACGTGGTCAACGCCCGCCGCTTCGCAGAAATGAAGGCGGCCGGCGAGGACCCCGCGCCCGAGCGCGCCCGCCTGATCGCCGAGATGCGCGCGGAAGTGACCCCCTTCGGCGGCGCCGAGTCCTTCGGGCTCGACGACATGATCGACCCCGCCGACACCCGCCCCCGGATCATCGAGGCGCTGGAGCGGGCCCCCGCCCGCCGCGACCTCGCCATGCCGCCCAAGATCCGCTCGATCTGCCCGATCTGAGCCCGGAGGACCCTTTCAGATGACCTTTGAAGCCCGCCCCGGGCCGCTCGCCGGCCTGCGCGTCGTCGAGATGGCCGCCATCGGTCCCGTGCCCTTCGCGGGAACCATGCTCGCCTCGATGGGCGCCGAGATCCTGCGTATCGAGCGCCCCGGCAAGACCTTCGCCGAGACCGACGTCACCGCCCAGGGCCGCGAATTCGTGACCCTCGACCTCAAGGACCCCGCCGACCAGGGACGCGCGCTCGACCTGATCGCGGCCGCCGACCTGGTGCTGGAAGGGTTCCGTCCCGGCGTGATGGAGCGGCTCGGCCTCGGCCCCGACAAGGCCCACGCCCGCAACCCCGCGCTGGTCTACGCCCGGATGACCGGCTGGGGGCAGGAGGGGCCGCTGGCCTCGGCCCCCGGGCATGACATCAACTACATCGCCATCACCGGCGCCCTGCACGCCATCGGCACGGCCGAGCGCCCCACCCAGCCGCTGAACCTGGTCGGCGACTACGGCGGCGGCGCGCTCTACCTCGTGGTCGGCGCGCTGGCGGCGCTGCGCGAGGCCGCCGCCACCGGGCGGGGCCAGGTGGTCGACGCCGCCATGTGCGACGGCGCGCTGAACCTGCTGCTGCCCTACTCGATGGGCCGCAACACCGGCGGCTGGGTCGGCGAGCGGGAGGCGAACCTCCTCGACGGCGGCGCCCATTTCTACGGGTCCTTCGAGTGCGCCGATGGAAAATTCTTCTCCCTGGGCGCCATCGAGCCGCAGTTCTACGCCGAGTTCCGCCGCCTCTGCGGCCTCGACGGCCCGGAGTGGGACGCGCAACTGGACAAATCCGCCTGGCCGGCGCTCCGGGAAAAAGTGCGGGCGGTGATGAAGACCAAAACGCGGGACGAGTGGACCGCGATCCTCGAGGGCTCCGACGTCTGCGCGGCGCCGATCCTCGATTTCGAGGAGGCGCAGTCCCACCCCCACCTCAAGGCCCGCGGCGCCTTCGTGGACGGGCCCGCCGGGCCGCAGCCGGCCGCGGCGCCGCGGTTCTCGGGCCATCCGCGCCCCACGCCTGCGCGACCGCCCGCCGCGCCGGTCGCCGTTGACGACGCGCTCGCCCGCTGGACGGATGCCGGGAAATGACCAAGGGAGGTTTCTGAATGACGATCCGCCGCCTGCTGATCGCGAACCGTGGCGAGATCGCCGTCCGCATCGCCCGCACCGCCGCCGAGATGCGCATCGAGACGGTCGCCGTCTTCCCCGAGGATGACGCGAAGACCCTGCACGTGCGCGCCTGCGACCGGGCCGAGCCGATCCCCGGCCGCGGCGCCCGCGCCTACCTCGACCCGGAGGCTCTCGTCGCCGCCGCCCAGCGCGCCGGCGCCGACGCGGTGCACCCGGGCTACGGGTTCCTGTCCGAAAGCGTCGCCTTCGCGCGCGCCTGCGAACATGCCGGGCTGACCTGGGTCGGGGCGACGCCCGCCTCGCTGGCGCTCTTCGGCGACAAGGTCGAGGCCCGCGCCCATGCCGCCCGCCATGACGTGCCCACCATCCCCGGCTCTCCCGGCCCGGTGGATGCGGCGGGGGCCGAGGCGGTCTTCGACCAGCTCCCCGACGGCGCCGCCATGGTCATCAAGGCCGTCGCCGGCGGCGGCGGCCGGGGCATGCGCGTGGTCCACGCCCGCGAGGAGATTGCCG
>CAXGVP010000077.1:0-10254 GCA_964013055.1 uncultured Albimonas sp. | reverse complement strand
GGAAAGACGCACCAGCGCCAGCGAGCCGATCCAGTCGAGCGCGAGGTCCCCCAGCACCGCCTCCATCAGCGGCTGGTCCGCCAGCCGGCGCTGGAAGGCGGAGCGGTTGCGCGTCCACCACGCCGCCTCGTCCAGCGCCCGGCGCATGAAGCCCACGGGGGCGGTGGCGGCGTCGAGGCGGGTGTGGTGGACCATCTCGATGATCGCGTTCACGCCGCGGCCGGGCTCGCCCACGATCTGCGCCCAGGCGCCGTGATACTCGATCTCGGAGCTCGCGTTGGCATGGTTGCCCAGCTTGTCCTTCAGGCGCTGGAGCTGGATGGGGTTGCGCGCCCCGTCCGGGGTCCAGCGGGGAACCAGGAAGCAGGTCAGCCCGCCGTCGAGATAGGCCAGCGTCAGGAAGGCGTCGGACATCGGGGCCGAGCAGAACCACTTGTGCCCGTGCAGGCGAAAGCCCTCGCCGTCGGGTTCGGCCCGCGTGGTGTTGGCCCGCACGTCCGAGCCGCCCTGCTTCTCGGTCATCGCCATGCCGATGGTGACGGCCGGTTTCTCCAGGCCCGGGCGGGAGGCGCCGTCATAGTCCGCGACGCGGGCCTTCGCGCCCCAGGTCGCGGCCAGCGCGGGAGAGCCGGCCTCCAGCGCCGGCACGGCCGCGTAGGTCATGGTCAGCGGGCAGCACACGCCCGGCTCCACCTGGCTCAGCAGGTAGACCATCGCCGCATGGGCCGCATGGCCGCCCGGCGCGGCGTCCGGCCCCCAGGGACGGGCGAAATAGCCGGCCCGCGCGCCGCGGGTCATCATCGCGTGGTAGCCGGGGTGGAAGCGCACCTCGTCCAGCCGCCGCCCGCCGCGGTCGAAGACCACCAGCTCGGGCTTCACCCGCTGGGCGCGCTCGGCCTCGTCCAGCGCCTGCGCCGAGCCGATGTCGGCGGCGAAGGCGGCGAGCCGTTCCACATCCCCCGGCGCGGCCTCCGCCGCCGCGGCCCGCAGGGGAGCGTCGGCGCCCCACAGGTCCAGCCGCTCCCGCGGGAGGGGCTGGTTGAACACCTCATGGGTGGCGAGATGGGTGCGCGGGGCGATGCTCATGGGGTCCTCCTCCCGGTCTGCGTCCGGTTTCCGTTCAGGGAAGCATGGCCGCCGCCCGGGCGCGAGTCCCGCCGCGGCGTCAGGCCCCCGCCCGTCAGGCCCCACCCGTCGGCCCCCGCGCGTCAGCCGCCGGCATCGGGCCCTTGCGACGGCCGTTGCGCGGGGCAAGGGTGCGGCGATCGACAAGGGAGGCTTCGATGTCGCTGATTCTCTACGGGCGGATGCTTTCGCCCTTCGTGCGCCGGGTGGCGATCTGGTGCCGGCTCCAGAACCGCGCCTACGAGAGCCGCCCCCTGATGGTGAACGGCCCCGACTTCGAGGAGCTGAAGAAGATCAACCCGCTGGGCCGCGTCCCGGTGCTGATCGCCGAGGACGGCGAGATGATGATCGAAACCGGCGCCATCACCGACTGGCTCGACGACACCGCCCCCGAGGCGCTGCGCCTGGTCCCCGCGACCGGCCCCGCCCGACGCGAGGTGCTGCAGGGCGTGGCCTACGCCAACTCCGCCGTCGAGAAGGCGGTGAGCCTCGTCTACGACAAGAACCGCCGCCCGGCCGAGCTGCACTGGGCCGAGTGGATCGAGCGGCTGGAGGGCCAGATCTCCGCCGCGCTGACGGTGCTGGAATCGAAGGCCCCCGCCGAGGGCTGGCTGGGCGGAAACCGTCCCGACGCCGCCGACGTGGCCTTCGTGATCGCCCATGACTTCATCCTGGCCGTGCACCCGCACCTGGTCGAGGGCAAGTTCCCCCGGCTTGCGGCGATGGCGGCCATGGCGGCGGACGTGGAGGCCTTCAAGGCCACCGCGCCGGCCGCCTGAGGACGGGCCGGTGGCAGGCCTCCCCGCCCCCGGCGTCGGCCTCGTGTCTCGGGGCGCCGACTGGCGCGCGATCCGCGAGGCCTTCCGCTGGCCCGACGAGGCCGTCCGCCCGGAGGCCCGCTTCAACATCCATGCCGCCACCGTCGGCAAGTGGGCGAAGGCCGCGCCGAAGCGCGTCGGCCTTCGCATCCTGCGCGACGACGGCGACTGGCGCGAATGGACCTACGAGGAGCTGGACCGCGCCTCGGCCCGGCTCGCCAACGCCTTCGTCGCCCGCGGCCTGAAGCGCGGCGACCGCTGCGGCCTGCTGCTGCCCCAGACCCAGGAGGCGATGCTCACGCATCTCGCCTGCTACCGGATCGGGGCGGTGGTGGTTCCGCTGTTCACGCTGTTCGGCGAGGACGGGCTGCGCTTTCGCCTCGCCGATTCGGGCGCGGGCCACATCGTCACCGACGCGGCCAACCTGCCCAAGGTCCTCGCCATCCGCGACGACCTCGGCGAGCTGCAGACGATCTGGACCGTCGACCGCCCCGCCCATGGCGCCTGGGGCTTCTGGCAGGAGCTGGCGAAGGGCGCCGACCGCTTCGCCGACGCCGAGACCACCACCGAGGATCCGGCGTTCCTGAGCTACACCTCCGGCACCACCGGCCCGCCCAAGGGCGCGCTGCATGCGCACCGGGTGCTGCTGGGCCACCTGCCGGGGTTCGAGACGCATCACGACTTCCTCCCCCAGGCCGGCGACGCCTTCTGGACGCCCGCCGACTGGGCCTGGATGGGGGGCCTGTGCGACGCGATGCTGCCGTCGCTGTTCCACGGCATCCCGGTGCTGGCCCACCGGATGCCCAAGTTCGACCCCGAGCGGGCCTTCGACCTGCTCGCCCGCCACAAGGTCCGCAACGCCTTCTTCCCGCCGACCGCCCTCAAGCTGATGCGCCAGGTCGACCGGCCCCGCGAACGCTGGGATTTCTCGCTGCGCTCCGTCGGCTCCGGCGGCGAGGCCCTGGGCGAGAGCCTGCTGGAATGGGGCCGCGAGAACCTCGGCCTGACGATCAACGAGTTCTACGGCCAGACCGAATGCAACCTGGTGCTCGGCAACTGTTCCTCGGTGTTCGCGCCGCGCCCCGGCTCCACCGGCCAGGCGACGCCCGGCTACGACGTGGCGGTGATCGACGCGGACGGCGCGGCGCTGCCCGACGGCGAGGTCGGCGAGATCGCGGTGAAGGTCCCCAATCCGGTGACCTTCCTCGGCTACTGGAACCGCCCCGAGAAGACGGCCGAGAAATTCGTGACCGGCCCGGACGGCGCCCGCTGGCTGCGCACTGGCGACGAGGGGCGGCGCGAGCCCGACGGCTTCTTCTTCTTCGCCTCGCGCACCGACGACGTGATCACCTCGTCGGGCTACCGCATCGGCCCCTCTGAGATCGAGGACTGCCTCTCCGGCCACCCCCAGGTCGCCATGGCCGCCGTCATCGGCCTGCCCGACCCGGTCCGCACCGAGGCCGTCACCGCCTACGTGGTCCTGAAACCCGGAGAGACGGCCGGCCCCGACCTGCTCGCGGACCTCACCCTGCGCGTGCGCGAGCGCATCAGCCCCCATGTCGCCCCGCGCGCGGTGCACGTGGTCGAGGACCTGCCGATGACCGCCACCGGCAAGATCATGCGCCGCGAGGTGAAACGGAAGGCGCTGGAAGGCTGAGGCCGCCCCGGCTCGGCCCTCCCGCTGCAGAGGCCCCACGCGCGCCCGTCGCCGGCCGCGCGGCCGGCGCGGGCCCGCCGATGCGCGGCGGCGGTCTGCCGCCAGACGACGCGGGATCGGCGCTTGGCCGGAGCGCACCAGCCCGCCGCAAGCAGCCGGGAAACGCGAAACGCCCCGCCGGTCTCCCGGCGGGGCGTTTTCCGTCCGGCGAAGCCGGTGGATCAGGCGGCGCGGGCCACCAGCATCTGGTCGACGCGCATCGCGGCGGCGTCCTCGTCGATGCGCTCGACGGCCGCGAGTTCGCGGGTCAGACGCTCCAGCGCGGCCTCGTAGAGCTGACGCTCGGAGTAGGACTGCTCGGGCTGGTCCTCGGCGCGGTGCAGGTCGCGGACCACCTCGGCGATCGAGATCAGGTCGCCCGAGTTGATCTTCTGCTCGTACTCCTGCGCCCGGCGGGACCACATGGCGCGCTTCACGCGGGCACGGCCCTTCAGGGTCTTGAGCGCCTGCTCCACGATGTCCGGCGACGACAGCGAGCGCATGCCGACCGAGTTCGCCTTCGCCGTCGGGACCCTAAGGGTCATCTTGTCCTTGTCGAAGGAGATCACGAACAGCTCGAGCCTCATGCCGGCGACCTCCTGCTCCTCGATACGCAGGATCCGTCCGACGCCATGCGCGGGATAGACGACGTAATCGTTGGGCCGGAACTCCGATTTCTTAGCGCCGGTCTTGGTCATCAGCCTTGGCCATCCTTGGTTCTTGGGCGTCGCGCAAGGCTCCCGCAAAGACGAAAGTCCGGGGCGCCGTTCCGTGTGGAGCGGCGCTTCGGGCCTGTCGTCACGCTGGAGCCTAGGGTGCTTGCGGCCCGTCGTCGGGCCGGCACGCGCGGGCGATCCCGTGTCGTTTGTGAACGTTATATAGCACAAGATAGGCCCGATTCCCAGAGGGAGCGCCCATGCTCGCGTCATGGGCGCCTGAAAATCGCGCAGTCATGCCCGTCCGGATGGCCGTGGAAGGCGGATTCAGTCGCCTTCGCCGGGGGCTTCGGAGAAGTATTTCTCCAGCTTGCCGCCCTCGCCGTCGAACGTCTCGGCATCCTCCGGCGGGTCGCGCCGGGTGGTGATGTTGGGCCAGGCCTCGGAGAACTTGCGGTTGAACTCGACCCAGGTCTCCATCTCCGGCTCGGTGTCCGGCTTGATCGCCTCGGCCGGGCACTCCGGCTCGCACACGCCGCAGTCGATGCACTCGTCAGGATGGATGACGAGCATGTTCTCGCCCTCGTAGAAGCAGTCCACGGGGCAGACCTCCACGCAGTCCGTGTACTTGCAGCGGATGCAGTTGTCGGTCACGACGTAGGTCATCGGCGGTCTCTCTCCGGTCCGGTTCGCGACCCTGTTAGACCGCGATTCCCGAAGGTGCAAGGCGTCCCGGTGAATTGCCGGATTGAACAGTTCGCGGGCGCCAAATGGCAGGTCTGTGCAGCGCAGCAGGGTAGGTTGGCGGCGCCCCGAGGCAAGCCCTGCAGGCGCGGCGGGAGGGCGCAGGCCCCCCTTCCGCTCATGTCCCCGCCCGCTGAGGCCCCTGTCCGTTCAGGGATCGCCGTCGCGCAGCCGGTCCAGCGCCCGGCGCTGCGCCTTGGTGGGCCGCCCGGCGCCGGGCTCGCGCGCGGCGGCCGGCGCCGGCGTGTCGGGATCGGGCGGAGCGTTGCGGGGCGCGGGCGGGTCGAGGTCGTCGTAGAGCGCCTGCGCCTCGGGCGCGGGGCCGCGGCGGGTTCCCAGCGCCAGGATCCGGATCACCCGGATCTGGCGGCCCAGCGCGAAGGTCAGCACGTCGCCCGGCCGCACCGAGGCGGCGGGCTTGGCCGCGCGGGTCCCGTTCACCCGCACCCCCGACTCGGAGACCAGCTTCGCCGCCAGTCCCCGCGACTTCACGAAGCGCGCCTGCCACAGCCACTTGTCGAGCCGCAGGCCGCTGGAACCCGGGGGCGGCGCGCCGCCCCCGGCGTCGTCGGAGAGATCCGCCGGAGCGGCCGTCATCCGTCCCGGTTCTTGAGCGCCATCAGCGCCGCGAACGGGTTGTCGGGATCGACCTCGTTGCGACGGCGGTCGCGCGGGGGGCTGGACTGGAACTCGCGCGGGCGCTCCTCGCGCGGGCCGCCCTTGCCCTTGCCCTTGGGACCCTTGCCGCGGGGCTTGTCGTCGCCGTCCCGGCCACGTCCGCCGCCGCCCCCAGCGCTCTTGCCGCCGCGGCCGCCGCCCTTGGGGCCGTCGCCGTCGGCGCGGGCCTGGCGGGGACCGCCGCCCTGGCGCTCGCCCTGGCCCTGGCCCTGGCGGTCGCCGCCGCCCTGCCGGCGCGGGCCGCGATTGCCGCCGCCGCCGCGCGGGCGCGGGGCCCAGGTGAAGACGTAGTAGGTCTGCAGCTCGACCTCGCCCTCGGCCGGCGCCTCGGAGGCAGGTTCCGCGGACGCCTCCGCAGGGGCCTCCCCAGCTTCCACGGGGGATTCGGCCGGGGTTTCTTCGGCGACCTCGGCCGGCTCCGCCGGGGCCTCGGGCGCAGCCTCCGCCGCGGGGGCCGCGTCTTCCGGCGCAGCCTCGGCGGCGGGCGCCTCCTCGGCGGCCTCCGGCGCCGGCGTCCCGGCCTCGGCCGGAGCGTCGGCCGCGGGCGTTTCCGCGGTCTCGGCCGGCGCCTCGGCAGGGGTCTCGGGCGCGGCGTCCGCCGCGGGAGCCTCCGCCACGGGCGGGTCGCCGGGCTCGGCCGCGGGCGCGGCGTCCGCCACGGGCGCGCCGGTCGACGCGGCCGCTTCCTCGGCCCTGGCCTCGGCCCTGGCGTCGGGCACGGCGGCGGGCTTGGGCCGCTCGCCCTTCTCGGCCTTGTAGCCCAGGCCCTGCATCAGGTCGGCGAACTGCTCCAGCGTGCAGCCGGTGATCGACAGCATGTCCGCCGTCGCCTCGAAGCCGCCGCGCTGGTCCTGGTTGCGGATCATGTCCGCCAGCCGCTCCAGCATGTCGATGCGGATCGCCCGCTCGCCCGCCAGGCGGTAGCCCGCCCGCGGCCAGAAGCCGGCGGGCGCGTTCTGCACCGGGATCGTCACCAGCCCCGGGGGCGGCGGCGAGGGGATGTCGTCGAGCTCGTCCCACAGCCCCCACAGCACCAGCCGCAGGCGGGTGGGCGCGGGCTTCAGCAGGGCGGGCATGAAGATCGTGTGCTGACCGAAGCGCACGCCGTGCTTGCGCAGCAGCGAGCGGCCGTCCTGGTCGAGCTCCTTCACGTCCTTGGCGATCTGCGGCCGCGGGATCACGCCCAGCGATTCGACCAGCTGGAAGGCGATGCCGCGCGCGAGGCCGGTCATCGCCTCGTCGTCGCGCATCTTCACCAGCGGCTCGAACAGCGCGGCCACCCGGCGGTTGATCCAGTGGGTCAGCCGACGCTCGACCTTCTGGCGGGCGTCGTCGCCGGCCATCTCGTCGACGAAGGGCACGACGGAGGGCGTCAGGTGGTCGGCGCCCTTGGCCAGGCGCCCCACCGCCAGCTCGCCCCACATCAGGCCGCCCTGCTCGGTCACGTCCATCTCGGTGTCGGGCGCGTTGTAGAAGCGGTCGGCCCGGCGCGAGAACTCCGCCTGCAGCGCCTGGGTCGAGGCTGCGCGAAGGGTCTTCAGCTCATCCCCCTCCGCCGAGGGGTCGGGCGTGAAGCGGAAGCCGTCGAGACGGCCCAGCACATGGCCCTCCGCCGTCACCTCGCCCTGTTCGTTCACCTCGGCCACCAGCCTCTCCTTCTGTTTCAACCGGCGCATGAGCACGGATGTGCGCCGGTCGACGAATCGTTTCGTGAGCGCCGCGTGCAGCGCGTCCGACAGCCGGTCCTCGACGTCCCGCGCGTTGGCCCGCCATTCCTCCGGCGCCTCCACCCAGTCGCGCCGCTGCGCCACATAGGTCCAGGTGCGGATGAACGCGAGCCGCTTCGAGAGCGCGTCGATGTCCCCGTCGGTCCGGTCCACCATGCGGATCCGGCCGGCCATCCAGTCGGAGGGTATAACGCCGCGCTCCGAGAGGAGGAACCGGTAAATCCGCGACACCAGCGCGGCGTGTTCCCGCTCCGACACCTTCCGGAAATCCGGGATCTGGCAGACTTCCCACAGCCGGCGCACCTGCGGGCCGCCGCGGGCCATGGCGCGGATCTCCTCGTCCTCGGCCAGCGTCTTGAGGGTCTGCAGGTCGTCGGCCTCGCGCGCCTTCATCAGGCCGGGTTCGGTCGGCGCCATCTCCAGGCTGCCGATCAACGCGTCGACCGAGCCGAAGGCCAGGCGCCCGTTGCGCCACATCAGCCGGCGCACGGGCGCGAAGCGATGGTCTTCAATGGCTTCGATGATCTCGGCGTCCAGCGCCTCGGCCTCGCCGGTCACGCCGAAGGCGCCGTCGGACTTGTAGCGCCCGGCCCGCCCGGCGATCTGGGCGAGCTCGTGGGGGCGCAGCTCGCGGAAGCCGCGGCCGTCGAACTTGCGGGTGGCCGAGAAGTAGACGTGGTTCACGTCCAGGTTCAGCCCCATGCCGATGGCGTCGGTGGCCACCAGATGCTCGACGTCGCCGTTCTGGTAGAGCTCGACCTGGGCGTTGCGGGTCCGCGGCGAAAGCGCCCCCATCACCACCGCCACCCCGCCCTTCTGGCGGCGCATCAGCTCGGCGATGGCATAGACGGAATCGACCGAGAAGCTGACCACCGCGGACCTCGCCGGCATCCGGCTCAGCTTCTTTCCCCCGGTATAGCTGAGTTTCGAGAACCGCTCGCGGCGCAGGAACCGCGCCTTGGGGATCAGCGCCGAGATCGCGCCGCGCATGGAATCGGAGCCCAGGAACAGCGTCTCGTGCAGGCCCCGCGCGTTCAGCAGCCGGTCGGTGAAGACATGGCCGCGATCCGGATCGGCGCAGAGCTGGATCTCGTCGACGGCGACGAAATCCCCGCCGATCTCGGTCGGCATCGCCTCGACCGTGCACACCCAGTACTGGGCGCGGGGCGGAGCGATCTTCTCCTCGCCCGTCACCAGCGCCACGACCGAGGGGCCGCGCAGCGCCACGATCCGGTCGTAGACCTCGCGCGCCAGCAGGCGCAGCGGCAGACCCATGACGCCGGTGCGATGCGCCAGCATCCGCTCGATCGCATAGTGGGTCTTGCCGGTGTTGGTGGGGCCGAGGACCGCCGTCACCGTCCCGTCGCGCGGATGGGCGGTGCGTTCGGTCGGGGCGGAGGCGTCGAGCACGCGTCGGGTCTCCGGGGGGCGCGTCGGCCCGAAAGGGCCGGCGTCGGTTTCGCGATCTGTCCGGGGAAGTTGGGGCGCGGGAGGCGCCTCAGGTCAAGGGGCGTCGGGACGCGGTCCCCGGAACCAGGGGGGCGGATCGGGGCCGGCGGGGGGCTGGGGCCGGCCCCTCAGATATCGCGTCCGTCGACCGTGTGGGCAAGGCGTTCGATGGCGTCTTCCACATTCTCGATATGCGGATTGACCCGCTGCGCCTCGCGGAAGGCCGCCAGGGCGTCGGCGTCGCGGCCCATCTGCTCGAGGATCACGCCGAGTCCGGAGAGCGCGCCGAAATGGCGCGGCTCCAGCGCCAGCACATGCTCGATGTCCGACAGCGCCATGCCCAGCTCCCCGTGCAGGAAGAAGGCGGTGGCCCGCATGTTCCACGCCTCGGCGAAGGCGGGGTCGTGGTCGGTGGCGGCGGTGAAATGGTGCAGGGCCTTGACCACCTCGTCCCGCTCCAGCGCCATGCGGCCGCGCGACAGGATCAGGTCGATGGTGTCCGAGCCCGACCGCGCCCACAGGCGCTGGATCTCGCCCTCCAGCTTCGCGGCCTGCGCCTCGTCGGCGGCGGGCAGCTCGGCGAAGAGCTGGTCGAGCCGCCGCGCCCGCCCCTCGGGCGTCGAGATGTCGGGGCGGTCCTGCGCCTGGGCGTCCGGCGATTCGGGGGCGGCCGGCGCCTCGGGGCGCGAGCCGGGGGCGGGGATCACCTCCTGCAGGGTCTGCGCATGGAGGGGGGCTGCGACCCACCCGCCCAGGGGCGCGGTGGACGCTGCGGCGCCCAGGGCCGCGGCCAGGGCCAGCGTCCGGGGGGCGGCAAGGGAACGGTTTGACCTTCGCGTCATGCATGACAGTCTATCCCCCCGCGTGCGAAATGCGAAGCGCGGGAGGGGGCGAGACGCCTCCAAATCGATCATTCTCGCCGTGACGTGATCGTGCGGCGCAGCCACAGACGAACCCAGGGGGAATTCCTGATGAGCGAAACCATCGCCGCCGCCGCCCAGGAGCTGCAGAGCCGGCTGAACGGCCAGTCGATCGACGGCTCGATCAAGTTCGACATCGAGGGCGTCGGCGCCCTGCGGGTCGAGGGCGACACGGTCACCCAGGACGACTCGGAGGCCGACTGCACCATCTCCGCCGACGAGGACACCTTCCGCGGCCTGGTCTCGGGCGACCTCAGCCCGACCTCGGCCTTCATGTCCGGCCGCCTGAAGGTGGACGGGGACATGTCGAAGGCCATGGCCCTCAGCTCGCTGCTGGCCTGACCGTGGCGGGGCGCGCGGCGCAGGCCGAGCCCACCGAGGTCGAGGGCCCCGCGCCCTGGCACGGCGAGGCCGCCGGCCCGCCCGCGCCCGAGGCCTGCG
>CAXGVP010000076.1:0-10306 GCA_964013055.1 uncultured Albimonas sp. | reverse complement strand
GGATGGTGGCCGAGGCGATGATCAGGAAGATCACCCCGGTGATCCGGGTGGTGCGCACGCAGACCTCGTAGAGGTCGCGCCAGCTCAGCGCGCGATAGACCAGCCCGCCGACCACCAAGGCATAGGCGACCGCGATGGCCGCGGCCTCGGTGGGCGTCGCGAAGCCGCCGAGGATCGAGCCGAGGATGAACACCGGCAGCAGCGCGGCCAGGAACCCCTCGCGCAACGCCTTGAGCACGATGCCGAAGCCGGGCCGTCCCTCGCCTTTCGGCAGCCCCTTGCGGCGGGCGGTGAAGGCGATGACGCCCATGCAGATGCCGCAGATCAGCAGCCCCGGCAGGATGCCGGCCGCGAACAGCCCGGCGATGGAGACGCCCATGATCGAGCCGTAGATGATCGCCAGCGTCGAAGGCGGGATCGTCGGCCCGATGATCGAGCCGGCGGCGGTCACCGCGCAGGCGTAGGGCCGCGAATAGCCGGCCTTCTGCATCGCCGGCACCAGCGTGTTGCCGAAGGCGGCGGCATCCGCCGTCGCGGACCCCGTGATGCCCGCGAACATCACCGAGGCG
Source organism: uncultured Albimonas sp. (assembly GCA_964013055.1). Lineage (GTDB taxonomy): Bacteria > Pseudomonadota > Alphaproteobacteria > Rhodobacterales > Rhodobacteraceae > Albimonas. The sequence goes on along the minus strand of CAXGVP010000076.1, from coordinate 9,737 downwards.
ACCATGTTGGAATGCGCCATCCCGCCCCGCATCCAGCCCACCAGCGCGTCGGCCAGCTTCACCAATCCTTGGGTGATGCCCGAGCGGTTCATGATCTCGCCCGCCAGGATGAAGAACGGCATGGCGAGGAACGGGAACAGGTCCAGCCCCGCGAACAGCCGGTCGGGCGCCATCGTCATGAAGCGCGGCCCCATGTCGAGGATGCCGATCATCCCCGCGATGCCGATGGCGAAGCCCACCGGCATCCCGAAGGCGAGGAACCCGAAGAAGGCGAGCGGAACCAGGTAGATGCCCATCACGCGTCTCCGTCGAGGGTCTGGCCGGCGTCGGGGGTGGCGGCGCCCACGGTCTCGGGCGCGCGCTCTGCGAACCAGTCGTGGACGATCATCAGGCCCAGCTGCACGCAGGCCATGAACGCCGCCAGCGGCACGCCCAGGTAGGGATAGCCCTTGGGGATCGCGTAGATCATCGTCAGGCGCGAGAAGCCGCGCTCGGCGAAGGCGATCCCGTACCAGAACAGGGCGAAGAAGAAGGCGAAGGCGAACAGGTCGAAGGCCACCGCCAGCCAGCGCCGCACCGGCGCGGGCAGGCGGGAGAACAGGAACTCGACCCCGATATGCTCGCGATGGGCGACGCCCGAACTGACCGCCAGCAGCGCCATCCAGATCATCAGGTAGCGGGCCAGCTCCTCGGTGAAGGTCAGCGGCAGCGGGATCGCGTAGCGGACCAGCACCCCCAGCCACACGTCCAGCACCAGCAGCACCAGCAGCGCCACGCAGACGCGCTCCACGATCCAGTTGACCTTGAGGCTCCAGCGCCGGGCGGCGGCGGAGATCGCGGCGGATCGGGTCGGGCTGGACGGCATGGGCGCGAGGCCTCCCGGTGGTGGACGCTGGGGCAGCCCGTGCAGGTTTCGGGCCAGCCGCGCTCGGAGCCGCCGAGCCCGGCGCGCGGGGCCCCGCGAAGGGCGCCCGGGCGCAGGCGCCTGCCCAAGGGGCGCCCAGCGGCCTACGCGGCGCCCACATCCGCCCGCGCCCCCGTGGCGGGCGGCGAGAGGCCCCGGCTCGAGGCCGGGGCGCCCCTGGCGGGACCGTCCCGCGCATCTCCGGCCGCGGGGCGCGACGCCGGCGGCCGGGCGCGGCGCGCGAAGCCGGCGAGCGGCCTGCCCGGCGCCCCCGCGCCGATCAGGCGGGCGGGGCGCCCTTCAGCACCAGGGGCAGGCCGGCTGCGACGAAGGTCACGTCCGCCACCGCCGCCGCGACCGCCTGGTTCAGGCGGCCCTGCGCGTCGCGGAAGGCGCGGCCGAGGGGCGTCTCGGGCACCAGCCCCAGCCCCAGCTCGTTGGAGACCAGGATCACCGGGCGCGACGCCTGCGCCAGGGCTGCAAGGAGGGCGGCGGTCTCCGCCTCCGGGTCGCGGTCATGGTGCATCAGGTTCGACAGCCACAGCGTCAGGCAGTCGACCAGCAGCACGTCGGGCGCCCCCGGGCCGGCGGCGGCCGCGGCGACGGTCCTGGGCAGGTCCAGCGGCTCCTCGAGCGTCGACCACCCCTCGCCCCGCTCGGCCTTGTGGCGGGCGATGCGCTCCGCCATCTCGGCGTCGAAGGCCTGGCCGGTGGCGATGTAGACCCGCGAGGGGCCCAGCGCCTCGGCCCAGCCCTGCGCGCGCGCGGTCTTGCCCGAGCGCGCGCCCCCCAGCACCAGCGCGTGGCGCGGCTTGCTCTCCGCCATCTGCGGTCCTCCCGTTCTGCGCCCACCCCTATGCGCTTGCGCCCGCCCAGGCCAGAGGGGCAGGCCTGAGGGGGGGGGCAAGCGTCGGCCCGGGCCGGTCGCGGGCGCGGCGGCGGCGCCCGGTCGGCGGCGGTCGACCGGCCCCCGCGGCTCGTCTTGCGCGGGGGCGCCGCCGCCCGTAGGGTCCGCGCCGATCCAGCCGCTGCAGGAGCCCCCGATGCAGGACCTGACCCCCGCCGACGCCCTCGCCTGCGACCCGCAGCTCGCCGCCGCCATCCGCCGCGCGATCGACGGCAAGACCAAGCCGCTGGGCGCGCTCGGCCGGATCGAGGACCTCGCCGCCCGCATCGCCGCCCTGCAGGGCACGACCGGGCCCGTGGTCGAGACCTGCGAGCTGATCCTCTTCGCCGGCGACCACGGCATCGCGGCGCAGGGCGTCTCGGCCTTCCCGCAGGCGGTGACGGCGCAGATGGCGCTGAACTTCCTCGCCGGCGGGGCCGCGGCCAACGTCTTCGCCCGCGCCACCGGCGTGGACCTGAAGGTGGTCGACGCCGGCATCGCCGAGGCCATCGACCACCCCGACCTGATCGACCGCCGCATGGGGCCGGGGACCGCCGACTGCTCCCGGGGGCCGGCGATGACGGCCGAGACGCTGGCGAAGGCGCTGGCCGCGGGGCGCGCGCTGGCCGAGGCCGCCGACGCCCACGCGCTCGCCTTCGGCGAGATGGGCATCGCCAACACCGCCTCGGCCTCGCTGGTGATCCACAAGCTCTCGGGCCTGTCGCTGGCGCTGCTGACCGGGCGGGGCACCGGGCTCGACGACGCCGGCCTGACCCGCAAGCTCGCGGTGCTGGAGCGGGCCGCCGCCCGCACCGGGGAGCTGACGGCAGAGCAGGCGCTGGCCGAATACGGCGGCTTCGAGATCGCGATGATGGCCGGCGCGATGATCGGCGCGGCCGGGCTGCGCAAGGTGGTGCTGGTCGACGGCTTCATCGCCACCGCCGCCGCGATGGCCGCCCGCGCGCTGGAGCCGGGCTGCGAGCCGGCCTTCGTCTACTGCCACCGTTCGGCGGAGCTCGGCCACCGGGCCGCGCTCGACCATCTCGGCGGGCAGGCGCTGCTGGAACTGGACCTGCGGCTGGGCGAGGGCACCGGCGCCCTGCTCGCCTGGCCGCTGGTGAAGTCCGCCGCCGCGATGCTGCGCGAGATGGCGAGCTTCGAGAGCGCCGGCGTCTCCGGCAAGCTCTGAACGCGATGCGCGGCGCGGGAGGCCGCTCCGCCCCCCGCTCCGCCGCGGGCCTGCGCGACGCTATCGGCAGGCGATGCGCGGGCGCCCCGTCGGGGCGGGCCGCGCCTCGCGCGGGGGGGCCGTCAACCTGTTCTTCGTCCTTTCATGGGAGATCCCGGCGATGACCGGCGCCCTCGTCATGTTGATCGCCCTCGGGATCGAGGCCTTCGCCGGCTGGCCGGAACGGCTGCACCGTCGGATCTCGCATCCCGTGGTCTGGATGGGCGGGCTGATCGACCGCTTCGACCTGCGCTGGAACCGCGAGGACGAGGATTGGGAGAGCCGCCGCGCCGCGGGCCAGCGCGCAGCCCTGCTGGTGATCGGCGTCTCGGCCGGGATCGCGCTGCTGGCGCTGGGGCTGCTGCCGGGGGGCATCGCGGGCGTGGCGCTGGCGGGCGTGCTCGCCTGGCCCTTCGTCGCCGCCCGCTCGCTCCACGATCACGTCGCCCCGGTGGCCGAGGCGCTGGAGGCGCGCGACATCGAGGGCGCGCGGGCCGCCGTCTCGCGCATCGTCGGGCGCGATCCCGACACGCTCGACGAGGCCGGCCTCGCCCGCGCCGCGATGGAGAGCCTGGCCGAGAACGCCTCCGACGGCGTCGTCGCGCCGCTGTTCTGGGGGGCGCTGTTCGGCCTGCCGGGGATCGTGGCCTACAAGGCGATCAACACGCTCGATTCGATGATCGGCCACCGCGACGCGCGCCACGAGGCCTTCGGGCGCTTCGCCGCCCGGCTGGACGACGTGGCGAACTGGGTTCCCGCGCGGCTGACCGGGGCGCTGTTCGCGCTGGCCTCCGGCCGGCCGGAACAGCCGATGCGGATCATGCGCCGCGACGCGCGCAACCACCGCTCGCCCAACGCCGGCTGGCCCGAGTCGGCGCTGGCCGGCGCGCTGAACATCCGCCTTTCGGGCCCCCGGGTCTATGGGAGCCACGTCTCCCACGAGCCCTGGCTGAACGCCGAGGCGCCCGACCCCGCCGCCGCCGACCTGCGCCGGGCGCTGGACCTCTACCGCCGCATGGTATGGCTGACCGCGGCCTCGCTGGGCCTGCTCTGGGCGCTGACGGTCTGAGCGGGGGACCCGCGGCCGGCCCGGGCGCGCTCCCCCCGGGCGCTGCGCCGGCGGCCGACCGCGAGAGGCCCCGGGTCGAGCCCGGGGCGCCCCCGGGGCCGGCGCCGGCCCGATACGGCGATCCGACGCCCGCCGGACCCCGCGCGCGCAGCGCGCCCCGAGCGAGCCCCGCCTCGCGAGGCTCCCCGGCCTGCGCCCCGCGCCCGGCCGTGGCCCCCCGCCTGACTCGCGTCCCGCGCCCGGCCTGCGCCCGGCGCCCCGCCTGCGCCCGGCGCCCGGCCTGCGTCCAACGCCCGATCTGCGCCTGCAGCCCGGCCGGCCCCTACCGCGCCCCGGCGATCTCCAGCATCCCGTCGACGTCGAGATGCGCCTCGAGGTGGTCGGCGAGCGCGTCGAGCGTCGCCTCCACCTCCGCCCCGTAGCCGAGGCCGGAGGCGGTGGCGCCCAGCCCCTCCAGCCAGGCCGCGCGGAACCCGTCCTGGGCGAAGAGCCCGTGCACATAGGTCCCCGCGATGCGCCCGTCGACGGAGGCCGCGCCCTCGGGGCGGGGGCCGTCGGGCCCCTCGATCTCCAGCACCGGGCGGGCGCGGTCGGGCCCCTCGGTGACGCCGATGTGCATCTCGTAGCCCTCGACCGCGCGGCCGGTGGCGAGATGGCGGGCGGCCACCCGCTCGAGCCGCTTGGCAGGCGTCATCCGCGTGACCACGTCGAGCAGCCCGAGGCCCGGCGTCTCCCCCGGCTCCCCCTCGATCCCGTCCGCGTCGATCACCGCGCGGCCCAGCATCTGGTAGCCGCCGCAGAGGCCGAGCACGCGGCCCCCGCGCCGCACATGCCCCGCGAGGTCCACGTCCCAGCCCTGCGCGCGCAGGAACGCGAGATCCCCGCGGGTGGACTTGGAGCCGGGCAGGATCACCACGTCGGCGTCGCCCGGCAGGGGCTGGCCGGGGCGGATCATCTCGACCGCCACCGCGCCCTCCAGCTTCAGCGGATCCAGGTCGTCGAAATTGGCGATGCGCGAGAGCAGCGGGCAGACCACCTTCAGCGCGCCCGTCCCGCCGGAGGCCACGTCCAGCGCATCCTCGGCCGGCAGGCGAGAGGCGCCCCCGAACCAGGGCGCGACGCCCAGGCCCCGCCAGCCGGTTCGCGCCTCGATCAGCCGGTAGCCGTCGTCGAAAAGGCTGGGATCGCCGCGGAACTTGTTGATCACGAAGCCCCGGATGCGGGCCGCATCGGCCGGATCCAGCACCGCCAGCGTGCCCACCAGCTGCGCGATCACCCCGCCCCGGTCGATGTCGCCGACCAGCACCACCGGCACGTCGGCGGCCGCTGCGAAGCCCATGTTGGCGATGTCGTTCGCCCGCAGGTTCACCTCGGCGGGCGAGCCCGCGCCCTCGACCACCACCAGGTCGCAGCCCGCTTTCAGCCGCGCGAAACTCTCCAGCACCGGCGCCATCAGCGAGGGCTTCAGCCGGGCGTAGTCCCGCGCCTTGCAGGTGGCGATCCGCCGGCCCTGCACCACCACCTGCGAGCCGACGTCGGTCTCGGGCTTCAGCAGCACCGGGTTCATGTCGGTGTGGGGGGCGACGCCGCAGGCCATCGCCTGCAGCGCCTGGGCGCGGCCGATCTCGCCCCCGTCTTCGGTGACGGCGGCGTTGTTGGACATGTTCTGCGGCTTGAACGGCCGCACCGACAGCCCCCGCCGCGCGGCGGCCCGGCACAGCCCCGCCGCCAGCACCGACTTGCCGACGTTGGAGCCGGCGCCCTGGATCATGATCGCCGGCATCGCGGCCTCAGACGACGCCCAGCCGGGACCAGGCGGCGACCGTCTCGGGGCGCAGGGTGTAGTGCATGCCGTCCTCGCGCTTCTCGCGGTTGATCAGCACGTCCACCATCCGGTCCCGGGTGCTGGTCTTCGCGGGCAGGAAGGCCCGGAAGAAGGCGCGGCGGATGTGCACGAAATGCGCCATCACCAGCAGGAAATGGCCCTTGGAGTACTGCGCCTCGGCCTCCGCCAGGCCGATGCCCGGGGTCTCGTGAAGGATGCGGATCGCCTCCACCTCCTCGATCTGGTTGGGGGGCGCCTCGCCGAAGGCGGTGAAGATCGCCTCCTCGAGCTCCATGCCCTCGGTCATCGCGGCCCATTCCTCGTAGATCGCGAGGACCTCGGGCGTCTCCTCGGCGGCGCCGCGCAGCAGCAGTTCCCGCTCGCAGGCCTCGACCAGCTCGGGGATGTCCTTGTCGCGGCCCCGCTGAGCCCAGTCGCGGAGGGTGTCGGCGCGCGCGAGCGGGACCTCCGCCAGCGCCTTGGCGACGAATTTGCCGGCGTATTCCGACATGGTCGGCCCTCCCTGATGCGCCCTCGTCCGGGATCGGACGGGCGGCGCGGATTTCAGAACTCGACGCCGATCTGCGCCTTCACGCCCGAGCGGAACGGATGCTTGAGCAGCTCCATCTCGGTGGCGAGGTCGGCGATCTCGAGCAGCTCGTCCTTGGCGTTGCGGCCGGTGAGGACGACGTGGGTCATCTCCGGCTTCTCCTCCACGAGGAAGGTCACCACCTCGTCGATGTCGAGGTAGTCGTAGCGCAGCGCGATGTTGATCTCGTCCAGCAGCACCATGCGGTGCTTCGGGTCGCGGATCAGCTCTTTCGCCTTTTCCCACGCGGCCTGCGCCATCTCGATGTCGCGGGCGCGGTCCTGGGTCTCCCAGGTGAACCCCTCGCCCATGGCGTGGAACTCGCAGAGATCCGAGAACCGCTCCTGGATCAGGGTGCGCTCGCCGGTGGCCATGCCGCCCTTGATGAACTGCACGACCGCGCAGGGCAACCCGTGGGCGATGCAGCGGAAGATCATGCCGAAGGCGGCGGTCGACTTGCCCTTGCCCTTGCCGGTGTGGACGACGATCAGGCCCTTTTCGTCGGTCTTGGTGGCCATGATCTTGTCGCGGGCGGCCTTCTTCTTCGCCATCTTGGCGGCGTGGCGCTCATCGTCGACAGGGGGCTTCTCGGCGGGTGTCTCGGACATTCTGGCCTCCCTCAGGCTTTCTTCAGGTCGGGGCCGACGCGGTTCACCAGCAGCTCGATCAGCTCGGGCTGCATGAAGGTGTAGAGGTCGGGCACGTCCAGCGTGTAGACGGTCCGGCCCCGCAGGGACCGCCCGTGAAGGCTCCCGATCCGCGTCTTGTGGCGCGGCTCGAAGCAGTAGATGCGGTCGGCCCAGTCGAGCTGTTCCGGCGACAGGCGGGCGTCGGCGCCGGGCTCGATGCCGGCGAAGTCGGCGCGCACGCCGGGCCACTCGCCGAAGACCTGGGCGGCGGTGGGGCCTCGGGTGCGGGCGAGGCCGCTCACGAACAGGGCGCGGATCATGCGGGGCTCCGGTCGGTCAGCTGGTCGAGAAGCGCCCGGGCGGAGTTCGAGCGCGGACGCCACAGGTCCCGCTCGATCGCTTCGAGGAAGCGCTCGGCGATCTCGCGCAGGGCGGCGGGGTTGGTTTCGGCGATGAACGCGCGGGTGTCCTCGTCCTCGAGATAGGCCGCGTGGACCAGATCGAAATGGTGGTCGCGCACGGCGTGGGTCGTGGCGGCGAAGGCGAAGAGGTAGTCGACCGTCGCCGCGATCTCGAAGGCGCCCTTGTAGCCGTGGCGCTTCACGCCCTCGATCCACTTGGGGTTCACGGCGCGGGCGCGGACCACGCGGCCGATCTCCTCATCCAGCGTGCGGATCACCGGGCGCTCGGGGCGGGAGTGGTCGGTGTGGTAGCTGACCGGCGCGGTCCCGCGCAGGGTCTCGACGGCCGCGGCGATGCCGCCCTCGAACTGGTAGTAGTCGTCAGAATCCAGCAGGTCGTGCTCGCGGTTGTCCTGGTTCTGGACGGTGGCTTCGACCTGGGAGAGCCGGGTTTCGAGATCGGCGCGGGCCGAGGCTCCTTCCTCCCCCGCCCCGTAGGCGTAGCCGCCCCATTCGAGGTAGGCCTCGGCGAGGTCGGCGCGCGAGGTCCACAGCTTCTCGTCGATCATCGCCTGCAGGCCGGCGCCGTAGGCGCCGGGCTTGGAGCCGAAGACGCGGCGCAGGGCGCGGGTCTCGCCGATCTCCGCGGCTTCGCGGCGGAAGCGGGCGGCGGCGGGGTTTTCGGACTCCGGCTCGTCCAGCCGCATCACCGCCGCGGCGGCCGAGGCCACCAGGTCGACCTGCGCCGGGAAGGCGTCGCGGAAGAAGCCCGAGACGCGCAGCGTCACGTCCACGCGGGGCCGCCCGAGGGCGGTGGCGGGAATGATCTCGAACCCCGTCACCCGGCGCGAGGCGTCGTCCCACTGCGGCCGCACCCCCATCAGCGCCAGCGCCTGGGCGATGTCGTCGCCCCCGGTGCGCATGTTGGCGGTGCCCCAGGCGGTGACGGCCATGGTCCGGGGCCAGTCGCCCTGCTCCTGCACATGCCGGTCGATCAGCTCGCTCGCCGAGCGCCAGCCCAGCGCCCAGGCGGCGCGGGTGGGAACGGCGCGGCTGTCCACCGAGAAGAAGTTCCGCCCCGTCGGCAGCACGTCCAGCCGCCCGCGCGTCGGCGCTCCCGACGGGCCCGGCGGCACGAACCGCCCCGAGAGCCCGGTCAGCAGCGCCCCCATCTCCGCCGGCCCGCAGCCGTCGAGCGTGGGCAGGATATGGTCGCGGACATGGCCCATGACCTCGGCCGAGGCGGGGCCCGGGGCCTGCGCCTCGCCCTCCAGCAGCGCGATGGCGAGGAGTTCCAGCCGCTCCACCCCGTCGCCCAGCGTGCGCCAGGGGTCGGCCGTCAGGCCGGCGAGCGGGCCGGGGCGCGGGCCGGCCCAGGGCTCGGCCATGGCGCAGTCGAGGGGATCGAAGTCGAGGCCCAGGTCCGCCGCCAGCGCCCGGATCAGCGAGGCGTCGGCGCCCTTGCCCTCGCCGCGCGGCACGCGGGCCAGCGCGATGGCGAGGTCGCGCCGGAGCCTCCCTTCGGGACTGGCGCCGAAGACGTGGAGGCCGTCGCGGATCTGGCTTTCCTTCAGCTCGCACAGGTAGGCGTCGAGTTTTTGCAATCGGCTGTCGGCGTCGTCTCCTTCGGCGCCGACATCGACGTCCAGACCTGTGGTGGACATCAACGAAAGAATCTCGCCCTTGAGGTGGTCGATGCGGCGGGGGTCGACGCCGGCGGCCTCGTAGTATTCGTCGACCAGCGCCTCGAGCGCGCGGAGGTCGCCGTAGGACTCGGCCCGCGTCAGCGGCGGGGTCAGGTGGTCGACGATCACCGCCTGCGTGCGCCGCTTGGCCTGCGTGCCCTCGCCGGGGTCGTTGACGATGAACGGGTAGAGATGCGGGAGCGGGCCGAGGACCGCCTCCGGGAAATCCTCCTCGGCCAGCGCCACGGCCTTGCCGGGCAGCCATTCGAGGTTGCCGTGCTTGCCGAAATGCACCAGCGCGTGGGCGCCGAATTCCTCGCGCAGCCAGATGTAGAAGGCGAGGTAGTTGTGCGGCGGCGCGAGGTCCGGGGCGTGGTAGGTCTCGTCCGGGTCGATGTTGTAGCCGCGGGCGGGCTGCACGCCGACGACCGCGTTTCCAAACCGCAGGATCGAGAGGGCGAAGGCCGGCTCCGCGCCGCCCTGCGTCCCGGGCGCGCCCCGGGCTTGACCCGGGGCCTCCG